>NZ_JADWOM010000027.1:0-41005 GCF_016106645.1 Acinetobacter sp. ACIN00229 | reverse complement strand
TAATGCCACGGATAGAAGGAGTTCTCACGTGAAAAAGGTTGTTAAAGCTAAAAATTTGATTGCGTTTCGTATTTGGTTAGAAAAGTTAGGGTATTCAGTTAAAAATCTCGCTGACGGGAAAGGTTTTACTTTTAGTTTTAAAAAAGAATATGGTTTGGTCACTTGTGAGTTAGCAGGTAATTCATTAGCTATGCAATTAGGTGAAGAGTTTGAGGATCACTTAAAAGCATAATTTTTTTACGACTTGATTTTAATTACAGTACTGTCTTTCCTGAAAGACAAGTAATGTTGCAGAACTTTAGAATGGCTTAATTAAAATATATTTTTTAGTTATTAAATAAAAAATCTGTAGCAGGGCTACTCTCCCAAATTGCCCTTAGCTACAGATTTTTTTATTTTGTAAGGTTAATCTGCTTTATGGTTCTTTAATGCTTTATCAAGAAGATCTTTATCTAAAGCCTTATCCCAACGTGCCACCACAATTGTTGCACAAGCATTACCAACTAAGTTTGTTAATGCACGGCATTCAGACATAAAACGGTCGATACCAAGAATTAAAGCCATACCTGCGACAGGAACAGCCGGCACAACGGATAGAGTTGCAGCCAGAGTAATAAAGCCTGCACCAGTCACCCCTGCTGCACCTTTAGAACTTACCATTGCAACAAGAAGTAATGCAATTTGTTCACTAATTGATAAATCTACATTACACGCTTGTGCAATAAACAGAGCTGCCATAGTCATGTAGATATTTGTACCATCAAGGTTAAATGAATAACCTGTTGGAATGACTAGACCTACCACCGATTTTTCACAACCTGCTTTTTGCATTTTGTCCATTAAAGATGGTAAAGCTGCTTCTGAAGAACTTGTTCCTAAAACCAACCAAAGCTCATCTTTGATATAACGAATTAAGTGAATAATTGAAAAACCGTTGTAACGAGCTACTGCACCTAAGATCACTACGACAAATAACACCGCAGTAATATAGAACGTCATAATTAATAATAATAAATTACCAATTGATTCGATTCCATAAGCACCGATTGTGAAAGCCATTGCACCAAAAGCACCAATTGGAGCAAGCTTCATTAACATACCAACCAAGTAGAAAACTGGAGCTGTTAAGTTATTTAAAAAATCGGTAATTGGGCGCGCTCGGTCGCCTAAAGCAGCTAAAGAAATACCAAATAACACCGCTACAAATAATACCTGCAAAATCTCGCCACCAGCCAGAGGACTGACTAAGGTTTGCGGGATAATATTCATGAAGAAATCGGTAATATTTGTTGCATGTGCCTTCTCAACATAAGTATTTACTTTGTCGTTGACTAAGGTAGCAGGATCGATGTTAAGGCCTTTACCCGGTTGGATAATATTTGCCACAATCATACCAACCACAAGAGCCAAGCTTGAGAAGGTCAGAAAATAAAGCATCGCTTTACCAGTTACACGGCCCACACGGCTCATGTTTGTCATACTGGCAATGCCTGTAACAACTGTTAAAAAGATGACGGGAGCAATAATCATTTTAACGATCTTGATGAATGCATCACCAAGCGGTTTTAAACTTTCGCCAAGTTCTGGGTAAAAATGACCAATTAAAATGCCCAAAATAATTGCAAAAATGACCTGTACATACAAAATTTGATGAAATTTCTGTTTTTTCTGTACCGTTTCTTGGTCAAGGGTATTGAAATCCATTATCTAAATACCTTTTCAATGGGGATAAAAAAATAAAATATAAAGCCAGCACCACAAGCTGCTTTAACAAGGAAAAGCCATTGTAAAGAATAAAAAACACCCTGTGTTATAAATTTAAAAAATGTCAAATTCAAAAATCATGCATTAATTTGTATAGAATACTTTTTATTTTAAGATTTAAAAAATTATTAAAATTATTAAAAATAAGATTAAATTATTGTTTATATTAAAATTTAACCCTATTAAAGGTAATAAAATCGGCTTTAACAACTTGTTTCACTGAGTCAGAACCATCATTTATTAAATAAATGATTTTATTAAAAACATGTAAATTATAAATTATGAAAATTTAATTTAAAAATAATAAGAAAAATTGATATATAATTTTTTAACAAGAGAAAATGTCTATTTCTTGTTAAAAAATTACCCTAATAAGCTGTGATAAATTAATTAAAATTAGGGTGGGCCTTAAATAACCGCTCTAATAAAATATGGACGTAGTCTAAGCTTAATGTACGATCAGTGAATAAGATGCGGAATAACATAGGTGCAATCACAGCTTCGATAATTTCTTGATTTTCTATAGTTAATTCACTACGCGCCTTAGCTCTGGCTTGAATAATATCAAGTTGTTGAACGATTAAAGTTTCACACTTTCGAGCGTTTGAAGATTCAGTTGCATATAGCAAATCTCGTAGCAATGTTTGCCCTACTTCAGAAGAGTACTCTTCGAAATATTGTTCGACCCATGTCGTGATATCAAGCTGAAATGAGCCTAAATCTTTTGGCTCCATATCGGGTTTAAGCTCATTAAGAGCAACATCTGAAAATAACTGATTGATATCTCCCCAACGACGATAAATTGTAGAAGGTGTTACACCTGCTTCATCAGCAATCATGGGTATAGTAATTTGGCTTTGCTCCAGATTTTTTTGAAGCTCTTTTACTGCTTGATGTACCGCAGTTTGAATTCTTTCACTACGACCACCCGGGCGTAACCCAGTAACGACTTTTGCCATTAATTAGCTCTACTTCAATAAAAACGATTAAAATAATATTTGTATATACAAAATACACTAAAGCTAATGATTTGCTTTAGTGTAAAAATCATGTATAAAAGCTAAATATTCGCTTTTATGTTATTCATCTTATATGAACAATTCAAGTTCAAAACGGTCTGGATCAGTTTTTCAGTTAGATTCAACAGTAGCATTGACCTTAAACACAATCACGCTTATGACCTTTATGGCGGCGTCTAGTGCCCCTACGCCTTTATATCGTTTGTATCAGCAGATATGGCAATTTTCGCCCGTTATCTTAACTTTAATTTTTGCAACCTACGCGTTTACCTTACTTGCTTCTTTACTCATTATTGGCTCTTTATCTGATTATATCGGACGTCGGCCCGTCATTATTTCAGCAATTTTTTTGCAAATCGCTTCAATGAGCTTTTTCCTTTTTGCCTCAGATGTTTCTATGTTATTTATTGCGCGTGGCCTACAAGGTATCGCAACAGGTCTTGCCGTTTCTGCAATTGGAGCTGCAATCTTAGATTTTAGTAAGCATCATGGTTCCTTAATTAATAGTATTGCCCCAATGGTCGGCATGGCAGTAGGCGTTTTTATTACATGTTTTATTCTGCAATTTTCAGCTCAACCCTTACATTTGGTTTTTGAACTCTTATGTGTTTTGTTTGCACTTGAACTTATTTTAAGTTTCTTTAATCCTGAGACTGTACGTAAAAGATCTGGAGCTTTGGCTTCTTTAAAACCCAACATGGCTATTCCTCATCAAGCAAGAGGTGCTCTATTAAGTATTAGCCCTATTAATATTGCACTTTGGATGGTCAGTGGTTTTTTCTTATCACTTATGCCCTCTTTACTGGCAAAAATTTTTCAGACATCTTCAGCTTGGCTAAACGGCAGTATGTTTATGGCGCTCGCTCTTTCAGGTGCGGCAGGGATTCTGACTCTTAGAAAATCTACCAATTTTCGTATTTTGCTCACGGGCACCTTATCCATCATTATTGGTGCAACCGTTTTATTTTTAGCGATCAATTTTACAAGTGCTGTGGTTCTACTTATTGGTTCTATTATTACTGGAGTCGGTTTTGGTACAGCTTTCATGGGAGCAATTCGCACAGTCATGCCGCTCGCTTTACCGGAAGAACGCGCAGGTTTAATGGCTGCATTCTTTGTTGAAAGCTATTTGGCTTTTAGTGTTCCAGCAATTCTGGCAGGCTACTTTGTGGGTAAAATCGGACTTATGAACAGTGCCAATATTTATATGAGTTTAATTATTGCTCTTGCACTGATTGCCCTTCTAATGATTTTTAAAAATATTAAAAGTAAATAAGGATGTGTTAAAAAGTCAGCCTCAAATGAAGCTGACTTAAATAATTTAAAACAAATGATACTTAAATAAATAATTTAACTTCCGATTACTACATTGATGTCTATTGAAATTCGTTAGACTATTTTTAATATCAAAATTCACTCGTGAGCTGAACTTCGATACTAAATAAATAAAATGCTCAAAAGGATTTTCTATTTATCATTATAAAATATAAGGAAATTTATTATGGATAATTTCATTTTGACAACTTTTGACTGGGTTCCAGAATTACCACGAGGTTT
Organism: Acinetobacter sp. ACIN00229; assembly: GCF_016106645.1. Taxonomy (NCBI): domain Bacteria; kingdom Pseudomonadati; phylum Pseudomonadota; class Gammaproteobacteria; order Moraxellales; family Moraxellaceae; genus Acinetobacter; species Acinetobacter sp. ACIN00229. Next base: position 36,665 of record NZ_JADWOM010000027.1, on the reverse strand, counting down.
TGTACGAGATATAAGGATAAGATGGGCATTAGAAGAGGCAAAAATGCCCTATCAAATAAATAGCGTATCTTTTTATGAACGAGGAGCTGATCATTTTTCTCACCAACCTTTTGGGCAAGTTCCTTGGTTAACAGATGGTGATATTTCAATTTTTGAAAGTGGCGCTATCTTATTTTATTTGGGTGAACGTAGTCGTGTACTTTTACCTACAGATCCGAAACAGCATAATGAAGCTATAGAATGGTTATTTGCAGCACTTAATTCAGTAGAAATGGCGAGCCTTCCTTGGGCTTTATTAAGATTTTCTAATGCTCAGACAGATAGTCCCGCACACAAACAATTTGATGCCTTTCTTCAGTCTCGCCTTCAACATATGGAGTCATTTCTTGCAGAGCGTGAATGGTTAGCTCAGTCGTTTTCTATTGCCGATATTGTTATGGCTGACGTATTACGTTTGGTGAATAAATTTGATGGGTTGACAGAATTCCCCCATTGTCTCGCATATGTTCAGAGAGCGACTATACGCCCTTCTTTTCAAAAAGCGTATGCTGACCAAATGGCTCATTTTGCAGTGGCAGATGCCAAGAAGAATGCTTAAACATGTCATCATTTAAGCATTCTACATTTATTAAGCTAAAACTTAAGATTTACTGATCACGCCAAGGCTTCAAAAAACGTTTTACATATTTTTTAAAAGGCCACGTAAACTGTTTTACAAAACTATTTGGGATTTTATAGCCCACGGTTCCATATACACTCGCCAAATGACTAGGCATATATACGCTTTTAAAAATGACATCATAGAGTGGAATAAACGCAGCGTAATTTTTATCAATGGCAGGTTTTTCTGAAGAATGATGCCAATGGTGAAACTCTGGCGTTGCGATAATCCAGCGCAAATATGGAAAACGAAAACGCACATTAGAATGAATAAAAATAGCGTGAAATGAAATAAAAACTAAATAAGCAAAAACTGCTGAAGTATGAAAACCTAACAGAAAAATCGGTAAAGTCGCAATAAAGCGAGTCATTAGCACTTCAATGACATGCAAACGAGAAGATGCTAACCAATCCATATATTCAGTCGAATGATGAATTGCGTGAAAACGCCATAAGAAATTAACTTCATGCATAGCGCGGTGCAACCAATACACCGTAAAGTCGACCACAATTAATAGTTCAATAAATTGCAGCCAAATTGGCTGAGCTTGTACATAAGGCACAATTGGATTATCAGGTAGATGCGTAATCCAATATTGAATCGGCATGACGGTTAAAAAGCTAAATAATTGAATGCCAATATGACTGACCATGAAATATTTCATATCAGTCACCCAGCCTATCCTTAATATTTTCTGTTCAGGATTTTTAGCAAAAAAACCTTCAAGCGGAATAAAAATGAACGCTAAAATGAATAAGGTTAGTACAAAATAATCGATACCTGCATAAAACGGTACACTTGGTAAAACGGGTGCTTCAATTACCCCACACCCCAAAACCGCTGCTAAAAGTGAAAAACATAGTCCGTAAAAGCCATATCGGTTTTGACGGACAATTGCACTAAATGCACCGAAACCAGCGCTAATAATAATGCCCGTAATCAAGCCATAATAAAAAATATGATAATGTTTTGCGTAAAGAGGACGGAGTTCTGGAGTCGTTAATACACTAGGAAATAAAAAGCATAATGCACCAAACAGACAAAGTAAGCTGAGTGACATCGAAATAAAGGCGCTGATTTTCCCTAAACCTGCGTTCAGTTCTAAATTCTCAAATTTTGCTCTTAATTGATCTGTCATAATTCATATACAATTCTTATTCTGTATAACGCGAATGCTATCAAAATTTAATAATAAATTGGAAAGAACTTTAAGTTCTCAAATCAAAGCGCTTAATCTGAAAATGAAATTTTAAATAGCTGTAAATAGTTTTTATAAAACTTCAAATATTTGACCGACAGATTGAATCAGCCATTTTCTAGCAATAATATCATCACTACGATTAAACCAGTTCAAGCTCACTTTAAAAGAATCCATAGCGAAAGGTAATTCAAACATTTGGACATTACCATGTGCTAAATAATGTCGAGCTGCTCGCGATGGTAATGTAACCAACATATCTGAACTCTGCAAAACACCTTGTAAAACACTAAAATGTGGAACCTCTAAACGAATTCGTCGCTTCAAATCCATTGTTTTTAAATATTGCTCAACTTGGATATGCCCTGTCGATGACTTGATGGCAACATGATCTTCTTGCAAATATTGCTCTAACGTCAGTTGCTGTTGTAGCCTTGGATGGTCAGCTCTAGCAATGCATACATATCTTTCTTCAAATAAAGTACGCGTTTCTATTTTGGGCATTATGGTCTGTGTACTATTAAATACGGCTAGATCTAAAAAGCCATCAATAAGCCACTGTTCAACCTTAGACGACTGAATCTCTTCAATCTCAATTTGAATATAGGGCGCTGTTTTCTGCAAAAAGGCCATAAGACTAGGCAATAGGCAAATCTCCCCTGCGTCGGACAGTCCGATTCGGAAAGTTTTATTGGAGTTTTGAGGATGAAACTCCTGTGCTTGAGCAATCGCTGATTCAATATTAAAAATTGCTTGATGAAAAATTGGATAAAGCTCATGTGCAACTTTTGTAGGTTCGACGCCACCTCTGCTTCGGGTGAACAACTCGTCATTTAATTGACGGCGTAAGCGGTTCAAATTATAAGTCACAGAAGGCTGACTCAAATTCAATTTATCAGCAGCTTTACTAATATGCCGAGACTCATAAATACAGACAAAAACTTTAATCAAACCTAAATCCATGGTTCTGATCCTTTAAATACTCTAAACAAAGACTTTAACTTCTTTGTTTAGAGTTTAGTTCCTTTTACAGGAATAAAAATGCTTAATTCTTATGGAGATATACTTGAATTTAGCATTACACGTTTGGTTCGATTACAAATACTTATGGCAATAACACTTAAGGTTGCCAGTACGCAAGGAATGGCTAGTGCGATAAAATTATATTCAATCGGTAGGTGCAAACTTAAAAGCCAGCCGCATAAAATTGGACCTAAAATCGCCCCAATACGGCCTACACCCAAAGCCATACCAATGCCAGTACTGCGAATTGGTGAAGGATAAAACTGAGCCATATAAGCCAGCAATAAAATTTGCCCGCCAATAGACGCCGCTCCTGCAATGGCAATACAGAAATATAAGATGACCATGGGTAAAGCATAGCTCAGCAAGTAAAGTGAAATTGCACCCGCTAAGAAGAGTGAACAAATAACTTTACCTAAATGAAAACGATCAGCAAAATATCCTCCACCGATTGCGCCCAACATCCCACCTAAGTTTAGCGCTAATAAAAAGACCAGACTGGTTGATAAATCATATCCTGCCTCGACCATGAGTTTTGGTATCCAGTTACCGAGCGCATACACCATCAATAAAGCCATAAATACACTCAGCCAGAAAAACACAGTGACTAAAGCACGGTTTTCGGTAAAAAGAGCAACCAAAGGTCGAGCCGCAGTTTGTTGATTTTCTTGGTGTAATACGATGCTCGTATAATCAGCTATGTTTTGTTCTGGCGCTAACTGTTTAAGTAAATCACGCACCTCATTCCATTTTTTCTGGCGAACCAGATAATCAATTGATTCGGGTAAAAATTTCCAAATAATAGGTAATGAAATGAGTGGAATACCCGCCAAAATAAACATGATTTGCCAACCAAATTTAGGAACCAACCACATGCCTAAAAGCGCTGAGCTCATACCACCAATCGCATAGCCACTAAACATAAGCGATACTAAAGTTGATCGTAATTTCTTTGGGGCAAATTCGGTCATTATGGCAATAACATTTGGCATTACGCCACCCAAACCTAGGCCGGCAATAAAACGATAAATGGCAAACTCTTTAGGACTGTTGGCAAAACCACATAACACCGTAAAACCGCTAAAAATGAAGACACAAAGCATAATTAAACGCTTACGGCTAAAGCCATATGACTCTAATTTGTCAGCCAAGCTACCGAAAATCATGGCACCAAACATCATGCCAAATAATGCAACACTGCCCAGCAATCCAGCAGTCATACTATCTAACTGCCAATGTTGCATGAGCTTAGGCAATGCAACACCATAAATAACTAAGTCATAGCCATCAAAAATAATAATGAGCGCACTCAGCAAGATCACCCGCCAATGTAATGGTGTTAATCTTGCATCATCAATCAATTGATTTGCATTTAGTTTTTCCATAATTGCTTTCCTTAGCAAATTGTGTGTAAAACAAAAATTTATTTAAATGGTTGCCATTCCTAGCTGATGTAATTGTTGCTGTGCTTCTACAACATCCTGTTCTAGATCGTGTTGCCATAACCAGTCAAATCGATGCTCAAGATGTTCGCCAATTTCGGCAAACGTTGGGTACTGAGTCGAATAACACTCATAAATTTCGCCAGACTCACGAGAAGTTTGTTGAACACGACAAGCACGTTTTAAACGGAGCTTTTCATATATTGAAGACACATCGGCTAACTGATCTGCTTGTAAGTTTTTTGTCGACAATAAGGCCGCAAGGATTAATGCATCTTCAAGACCTTGGCCTGCTCCAGCACCTTGGTGAGGTAACATGGCATGTGCAGCGTCGCCCATGACAATGACATGACCTGAGGTACTTTGATAAGTTGGAAGCTCTTCAATTTCATGTAAGGCCCAAATGGTAGGCTGTTCAATTAAACCGAGTAATATTTGGCAGCTTTCGCTCCATTCTGAAAAATCGGAAAGCATTTGAGCTTTATCGACAGGCTTAGTCCACGGTGTATCGGCTGGTAGTATTGTATCTTCGCGGTTTGAGCAGAAAGCAACGATATTAATTTGCTCCCCCTTACGAATTGGAAACGTTAAAATATGTTTGTCTTTGCCCAATAACATTTGTGGAATATCTGCTAAATCTGTATCGCCATTTATTTGTTGCAAAGCTTCTTTAAATGAAGCGTGAGAAATAATGCCACGATAAGCCCAAGTTCCTGAAAAACGTGGATGAACTGGTGGTAAATGATGAGAAGCTAAAACATATTGGCGAGCCACCGAGCGGATACCGTCAGCCCCTATCAAATAATCGCACTCATGCTGACTACCATCATTAAAGTATAAAATCACCTGATCATCTTGTTCTTCAATCGCCTCTAGGCGTTTAGAAAAGTGGACATTTTGCGTAGGCATGTGAGGAATAATGGCATCAAGAAAGTCAGCACGATGAACAGATGACTGCCCTACACCTGTTGCGATCGATGCAGATAAATATTCATCGGTATAACCATTGCGCCATTGAAACCAAACATCTTGAAATGGTGGCGATACTTTATCTGCAATTGCATGATATTCGTTAGCTAAACCTAACAATTCAATGGCTTTGACTGCATTGGCACCAAAAGAAATCCCTGCCCCAATTTCAGAAAACTGAGGTGCAGATTCAAACATTTGGACATCTAAATGGGCGTGTTTACTTAAATTACTTGCTAAAGCCAGACCAGCAATACCACCACCGACCACGGCAATTCGAATATGTGTATTCATGTGTTTGTTCCTTAAACATCATTATCGTTTTCACATATTCATTTTTGAGAAGTTGGCTTATAAAGTCCAATTAGTATTTTTTTTGTTCAATTATTTAAAAATTAAATAATCGTCATTTGGGCGAGCCTCTATAAAGCCTAAAGGCCGCCCATGCTAATAAATGATTATTAAAACACTTTATGGTGTGCCTGGCGGGGTTCCAATAGCATATTTCATTGGAGCTTCATAAGTTGTCTCTGCAACTGGCGAAACGCGCCAAATCGTATTGCCCACATCATCTGCAACTAACACAGCACCTGAGAAATCAATTGCCACACCCACAGGACGACCATACGCTTTGCCTTTATCGCTGAGGAATCCCGTCAAGATATCTTGCGGCGGACCAGAAGGTTGACCACTTCTAAATGGGACAAAAATGACTTTATAACCACTGTGAGGCTTACGGTTCCAAGAACCATGCTGACCGATCAATGCACCTCCTCTAAATTGCGGCATGAGTTCGGCTGCATAAAATGTGAGGCCTAAAGAAGCCGTATGGTTACCTAGTGCATAGTCTGGTTTAATTGCACGGGCAACCATTGCTGGATTTTGTGGTTTAACTCGTACATCAACATGTTGACCATAGTAGCTGTAAGGCCAGCCATAAAAAGCTCCATCTTGAACTGACGTCATATAATCGGGTACTAGGTCACTCCCAATTTCATCTCGCTCATTAACCACCGTCCAGAGTTTTCCACTTTGAGGTTGCCAAGCCATACCATTTGGATTACGCAGACCTGTTGCAAATGGGCGTGACTGACCACTTGCGATGTCAAACTCCGTAATTTGTGCTCGGCCTTTTTCTTGATCTAAACCATTTTCAGCAACGTTACTGTTAGAACCAACGGTAATGTACAACTTGGTACCAGCTGGGTTAGCAATCACATTTTTGGTCCAATGGTGATTTAAAGGGCCACCTGGTAAGTCCAACACTTTGGTTCCACTGGCCGTAATTTGAGTTTCACCTTCTTGATAAGGAAAACGCACCAGTGCATCTGTATTGGCGATATATAAGTTATTACCGACCAATGCCATACCAAATGGAGAATTTAAGTTTTGAAGAAATACTGTTTTTTGGTCAGCGATGCCATCCCCATTGGTGTCACGAAGTAAGCTAATACGGTTTGCACTTGGATGAGATGAGCCTGCACGTCTCATCACAAAAGACATAATTTTACCTTTAATTCCTTTACTGTCTTCTGGTTTAGGCGGGGCATCCGTTTCAGCAACCAATACATCGCCATTTGGTAATACATAAAGCCAACGTGGGTGTTCAAGTCCTTTGGCAAATGCTTTGACCTTTAAACCTTCTGCTGGTTTTGGCATTACCCCACTCGGCCAGCCTTCTGCTGGAGCTATATTAACAGTTGGTAATAAGCTTGATTTAGGTTCAGGTAATTTTGGGTCTGGCCCATAACTGTCGGTAATTGGATATTGAGAGGATGAAGCGCATCCAGCTAATGTAATTAAAACCGTAGTGCCAAAAATTGGCAGTAAAAAACGTGTCGCCATGGGTTATCTCCATTTATTTTTTGTCGTCATGGAAATAGCGTAATTTATGTTTGCAATTAAACAAGCAACTTTAATGGAGTCTTTTGTTTATGGCTTGAAAAAAACGTTCTTTATCTTTTGGTGAAATCATCACTGAAGTAATTTCTCCATTTTTCATATAATAAATTTTGAGTCGATCTAATGAGAGTGCTGGAGATGAAAGTGGATTATGAGTAGGCTCTATTTGGGTAATATCATCAATATTAATTTCCCATCGGAATACCAAACTCTTAATCATTAAAGTTTTGTTCTCTATCAAATAATAAGTATTAAAGATGGGAAGCCAAATAAGAAAAATGATTAAACTATAAATGAGGAGATGTGGAAAATTTGAAGCTAAAGAATAATGATAATTTGCTTCATAAATCTTCATAAGGATATTGGCAGTGATAACAACAAATATTAATAAAAGCCACCAATCAATTTTTGATCTAAATTTCAAAAGTTATCCTCCACGTCTAAATCTCATTTATAACAAGTATTTCTATATATTTTTTATAAAATAATTGAACTAAAAATTAGCTTTAAATGTTAATGATACAAAATCTCGATCATCTATCGTGCTAAATTCATTAGAACCAAAAAAGTTATTATAGGCAATCTCTGTTGTATATTTTTGCTGATAAGTCATAGCTAACGCTGCACTTACACTCATTTGCCCTTCTTGAAAGTTTTGGCTATATCCATAAACATCATGTCTAAAACTAAGACTTGGCGTAATCACTGTAGAGGGTAAAATATCTTGATAATTTAATGCGCCACGTAATCGGTAGCCAAAGGACCATTCATTAAAAAAACCATTTTTATTACAAAAGCGTTCATTTAAATTGTCTATTTCTGCATTTGTAAGATGAGCTGTACCATACGGCGTACATTTAAACTCGCCTGTTTCAGGATTATATGCCCCTGTTGACAGCTCACTACGGCCAAATGCGCCTGTCCGTCCAATCCGATGATTACCAATATCTGCAATATGGTTTAAGGCAAACTCTGTAGACCATGTCATCGAGTTTGCGCCCCAAATATTGAATATGCTATCAGTTGCTCCAACTGAAAATTGTGTTACGGGCAAGCGTACATGTCCTTGAATATATTGACCTAATTCAACAGTTTTTCCCGGCGGCGCAAATGGTGTTCCTTCCGATAGCACTTGAGCATAGACAATGTCTGTACCGTTTAGTTGTAAAGGTTGATTAGGTTTGTGGGTTAACTCACTAAAAACAGTTGTTGTTCCAACTTTCCCAGTCAAACTTAATCCAAACATTTTGATATTTTCAGGATAGATAGAAAAATAACTCGCGGTATTAAAATGTTCAGGTCCCGATGCCGTTACAGCGGTTCCATCAAAGTTTGCATTACGGCTATGGTAGTTCGCATAGTAAATACCTAACTCAGCATTATTTAAACTTGGTAATGTCTGTTTTAAAGCAATACCATATTGGCCATTATCCTTTGCTTTTCTACTTTCTGCACGTGGAATATAGGTACGTAAACGAATTGCGGTATCTGATAATTTATCTCCCCCTCCAGCAATCAGAACTGGACCTGCATTTTCGGGCACAAAGTCTGAAATCTCAAAAAAAGTTCCGTTACCATCAACAACTGAAGGTCTAAATTTAAATTGATAGAACCCTTCTATTTTCAAATTTTTATTAATGCTTGTGTCGAACGAAAACATTTCGGTTGGAATGATTCTTTCTTTTGCATCACCACCCGGTCGGTTAATTGCAGCAAAATCAAAGGCACTCACCGAATTTAAACCGTTTTGAAAAAACTGAGATTTCCCCCAACTTAATGTCTGTTTGCCTAATTTTAAATTGATGCTTTTTCCACCATCTAATTCAAAATCTTTCCATATATAGGCATTCCATAAATCGATACCTTTAAACTTTGCGAGCCTTGGCCACGCTGAATCATTAAAGGGTTTAAAGTCTCCTTGTCCTGTCTCATAGGCATGGTCATACCAGTATTTAGTGCTAATGACCGCACCTTGTTGTTTTCCATTTAGCTTAACTTCAGTTATGCCTCTAATAATCTGTGAAATGGCATCATATTTACTAAAATTCATACGCCCATCATCACCATTCACATCAATGCTAGCGCCTTGTTTCCCTATTTTGTTTGCGTCAGGCCGATAAAGTAATGAAACAGATGGATCTTGGGTACTCCAACTGGCACCTAGGCTTAATGTCGTTTTTGTATCGACCTTCCAGTCTTTATCAATATCAAAACTGGCTGCGTTCGCTTTAGACATGAATAAAATTAGGCTTAATGAAACACCTATTTTTTGAATATATAAAACGTGATTATTTCTTTGATTTAAATAGACGTAATGACCCATCATATTATCTCCTTATCAATATGATTTTTCTTATTTATTGCTTATTACTCAAAGCCATCCATTGGCTTTTAAATGGTTTACCTAAGCAGGTATTTTTTGTACTAGGCTGGTTGTTCGACCTGATCTAACTGTTGAATAAATTGTTCAGCTAAAGGCCAATAGCCAAAGCCAGATGCAGGGTTTAAATGTCCTACTTCACCCAAATTTACGAGTTGACTCCCCCACTTTTCTGCCATTTCACTTACAGCCTCATAACAAGCTAAATGGTCATTGGTGCTTGCAACCAAAATGCTGGGGAAAGGTAGTGTTTGATTAGGTAAAGGACTCCATCCTTCTTGATGAAGTACAGTTGGGCTTGGATAATTTTCTGGCCAGCTTTCGTTTAAGTCAGGCGGAGCTACAAGTAAAGCACCCTGAATTGGTCTTTGATATTTTGCAGCCCAGTGTGTTGTCATCAATACGCCTGCGCTGTGTGCAACCAAAATGACAGGCCCTTGTATTTGTTCTAGTTGTGCTTGTATTGCAGCAACTCTATTTTCACAATTGAGTTTGTTGGTTTCTACAGGTGGTACAGAACGAACCTTTGCTAGCTTTGTTTCTAAGATCGTTTGCCAATGCTCGGGAACATGATCGCGTAACCCCGGAATAATTAAAATTGTTGCTTTGGTTTGTATTTTTTCCATTTCGACGCCTGTGAATTTTGCCATCTAGGAGGCTTAAGAATTTTTATAAAACTCCATTCACAATAAAGGCTCATTTCAGTTAATGGTGTACATAAGGCGTCACGGACTTTTCATTTGACGACACATCTTTTTAAAATTTAATAAATTAATTACAATAGTTTTTGTAATTACAAGTGAATTAAAAGAACAGGTTTAAATTGAATCGACATCACGATTAGGCGCTTAAATAAAAGCTTTTGTAATGCAGATATTTTAGTTATAACTAGATATCAGCTGTAAGGAATATGGCTGATTAAGAACAGGAGATAATAAAATGGTGCCTCTTGCGCATACCGCCTCTTTAAAAAATTATTTGGCAGTTGCTCAGCAATTAGATCTAAATCCCTACCATTTATTATCACGTGTTGGGCTTAGCCAAACTCAATTGAATGATCTTAAACAACGTATTCCTGTAGATAAAGCCATTACCTTGCTTGAAGACTCAGCCCAAATGAGTAATTGCGATGTTTTCGGTTTACATATGGCAGAGCAACGCGAAATCGCGGATTTTGGTGAACTGAGCTTATTATTAAGTTACCAATATACTTTGAGAGAAGCGCTACAAACGATTGTTCGTTATAGGAATTTACTCAATAACTCACTTGAAATATATATAGAAGAAATTGATGATACGGTTGTTATTCGAGAAGAAGTTATAACCACAACTTGCGGGTATAGCCGTCAGGCCACAGAACTTGCTTTAGGAATCACCCATCGTTTTTGTGCAGCACTCATGATGCAAAAATGGCGGCCGTTAAGTGTACACTTCACTCATAACCCGCCTAGTGATTTAACTTTGCATCGGCGGATTTTTGGCTGTGCGCTAGAGTTTGGTAGTGACTTTAATGGCATTGTTTGTACGGCGGCCGAACTTGATACAACAAACCCTCAAGCAAATCTGGCTATGGCCAACCATGCACAGCGTTATTTAGATATTTTGCAGAATAGCAATGAATCGACCATGATTTTTGATATTCGTAAAAGTATTTATCTTCTTTTGCCAATGGGCCGCGCTACGATTGATCAAGTCGCTCAAACACATGGTATTCACGTACGGACCTTACAGCGTCGATTAGAAGAAGCTCAGACGAGTTTTAGTGATTTAATCAATGAAGTACGCAAAGATCTCGTATTTCGTTATTTAAAAAATCTAAATTATTCACTTGCTCAGGTGTCTGATATTTTAGGTTACTCAATGCCGAGTTCTTTTACTCGTTGGTTCATTAGCCAATTTGGTATGTCACCGAATATGTGGCGTAGTCATAACAAATCGCTACTGAATTAAGCACGTGTGTATTTAGAACAAAGAGGAAGTTTTGTGAATAACCCAAAACCTCCTCTAAAGATTTAAAATTAAGTTAAAACCACAAGCGCATAAGCCCAAGAACCAATACCACTAAAAATATGCTTTCACCGACCATGAGAAGAATTGGTTTAATCCCGACAGATGCCAATTCTTTCAACTGAGTTTTCATACCCAAAGCACTAATTGCGATGACTAAAAACCAGCGTGATAAATCATTTACTCCATTTTGAATCATTACTGGCACCCATCCTGTACTGTTAATACCAGCGAGTATTAAAAAGCCAACTGCAAACCAAGGTAGTAATGGTGGACGCTCCCCCATTGTATCTGCACCTTGCATGCGGGTAATCATTGCCGCACAAACAATCACTGGAAGTAACATTGCTACACGCATCAGTTTAACTACAGTCGCAGTATCACCTGTTTCGGTAGACATGCTATAACCAGCGCCGACAACTTGTGCTACATCATGAATGGTAGCGCCGAGAAAGACACCCGCAGCTTGTGGCGATAGCTCTAACCACTTCGCAATCATTGGATAGACAATCATTGCTAATGTTGAAAGTGCAGAGACCCCAATGACAGTAAACAAGGTCGCTTTTTCTTTTTGGGGATGATTAGGAAAGGCAGCTGACAATGCTAGCGCAGCTGAAGCACCACAAATTGCGGTTGATCCACCGGTCAACATACCAAATAGCCTTTGGAAACCTAAAATTTTAGCAGCAATCACAGAGACGGCGATTGTTACAATAACCAGAGTTATGACTAAGGCTACAGGCTGCCAGCCCAGTGCAGTGATTTGTCCTAAAGTTATACGCATGCCTAGTAAGGCAATACCCATTCGAAGCACAGTACGTGCGGTGAATTCAATACCTGCCTTACATTTACTTTCAGCTGCTAAAAAATTTAGACTCATACCTAGCAGTAAGGCAAATAACATGACTGGGGCACCATAGTGCTCAGATAAAAAACACGCAGCCGCAGCAACGACCGAACTGACCACAAAGCCTGGTGCTAATTCTCTTGTACGCTGTGAAAAATTTTTCAAAACTAAGCTAGCCATGATTTTCCCCAGAGCTCATCACAATAAATACTTTTTCCTCAATCACTTCTACGGGATAGGTTGCAACTTTGAGCTGAGAAGAATTAAGTAAACAGCCATTTGTTAAATCAAAGCGTAGACCATGGGCACAGCACTGAATTACTCGTCCTTCTAAACGTCCACTAAATAGTGATGCGCCCTGATGAGGACAGCTGTCATCGATTGCATAAAATTGAGCCGCAACGTTAAATAGTGCGAGAGTTTTATCTCCAATTTTTAAAAAAGCCCGTTCGCCTGAATTCGGTATTTTGTCTAGGGGCACTTCAAATCGAGTAGTCACATTAATTCTCCCTGAACAACAAGTGCCTCATGCATCGCTTGATAAAGTGTATCTGCTGATTGCGCTCCAATTAATGCAGCAGCCCGATCAAAAATAAAGTAAGGCACACCATTACCTCCTGTACTTGCAGAGATAAAATCTTGATGATCTTGAATAAGTAAGTTTTTGATTAGCTCAGGTGGGAAGCTACAACGTTTTGCAATTTTGTATAAAGTGGTGGTATTTCCGATGTCTAAGCCATCATAAAAATATGCAGCAAAGAGTTGTTCTAACAACGCATTGCACTGCTCAGGAGTGCCTATCTTTAAAGCTTTATCAAATAAGCGATGAGCTTTAGCCGTGTTTGGCATGCGCTTAATTTGTTCAAAATCGATCTTGAGTCCAACTTTATTTGCGGCTTTATTGACTTGTTCCTGTCTCATGCGAACTGCTGTCAAGCTACCTAATCTTTTCAAATAAAACGTTTGAAAAGGTACACCTTCAACTGCCAAGTCTGGTATGAGCTGAACACCTCGCCAATGCACGACAACTTTGACGCTAGGGTGAAGCTGATAAAATCTATTTATAGCGATCAGTAACTGACGTTTTCCGATCAAACACCAAGGACAAATAAAGTCAAAAAATACATCAATGTGTAATTGCCGAATCATCATTTATTATTCATCCTGCATTTTTGTATTTGGTTATCTGAATGATTTTTCAGTTCAGTCATTCCTTGATGCTCAAAGCGTGCAATATCTTTGTGATAATGACGTTTGGCATAAAAAAATACGGCTGCGGCTGCAATACTGACCAATGGCATCAGTTGAAATGCGCTGTGTAATCCAATCACATCAGATACTTTGCCAACGACTAAAGGACCAAGAGCTAAACCAAGAAAATTGTTAGCTAAAGTGAGTGTTGCAAATGCAGAGCCATGAACTGAGTTATGTGTGAGATTGGCCACCATGGCACTAGATGGTCCATTGGTTCCTAGGGCAATAAACATTCCGAGACAAATGAGAAGTAACTGGTTACGTCCCACAGGCACAGCAAAAGCAATGAATAAAAGAACACAACCGAGTAAGCAGTATGTAATCGCTAAACTGACCTTACGATCTGGACAGTTACGGCCCAAATAATCACACAACATCCCGCATAGAATTGTGCCTACTGCACTACATAGCAAAATGACCGCTGCCATCACACCTGCCTTGTCGGTACTCATGCCGTAATAGCGATTGAGATAACTCGGCATCCAGACAATTACTGTCCCACCAACAAATAATTGCAGACCACTACCAATGTAAGTGGCAATGACTGAACGACTTGAATATAAAGTTTTTAAAGGGCTTTTAATGTGCTGGGTTTTACTACGAATTTTATTTTGAGGTGCTGCGTTTATTCTGTTTTCTTTCACTAAAATTGGATATAGAAAAGCCAAAATGAGACCAAATAAAGCAATGCCTCCAAAAGCCCAACGCCACCCGAAGTGCTGTGCAAGTACACCACCTAAAGCCACACCCAAAAACGAGCCAAATACACCGCCTGCCATAAAAGCACTAGCAAGTGTTGCACGCATTTCTCGTGGAAAAACAGCCACAACCACCGCGATTCCAACGCTGCCATAAGCAGCTTCACCCACACCAACCATAAAACGAGCAATAAACATCTGCTCATAATTTTCAGCAAGCGCACATCCTAGAGTCGCCAAACTCCATAACGTCGCCATAATGGCCAAGCTTTTCACTCGCCCAAAACGGTCTGCCATTAAAGACAACGGCAGAGTCAATAAACCCACCATTAACGCGACAATGCCACTGAGCAAACCTAACTGGCTATCGCTAAGCAACCACTCATTTTTAAGCAAAGGAAAGACTGCGTTTAAGACTTGCCTTGACATGTAATCTGAAATGAGCAAACCAAATGTCAAAGCAAAAACAAGCCATGCATAACGGCGAGGTATACTGATTGACGTATCAACATCGCTCATCTGATCTGAATACTGATGTGCATTCATACGACCTCCTTGTATTTTTTATAATTTCTATTTAGCTAGTGCAGCAACGCACTTTTAAAAACAAAGCGAATAAGCTGCACTACATTTGAGGTCTAAATTCCGTTAGACCTTGTCACATTAGTTACGCTGCGGCACGCCCTTTTGCCCTGCTTTACGGTTGGGTGCCATACCATTTGCGATTAGGGTTTCTTCGATACTGTTGTATTGCACCCCAATACGATAAATTTCACGGGCTTCTTTTCCTGAGGCAATTTCACGGCCTAATTCATGGGCAATCCGAACGGTTTGCTTAATTTGCTCTACAGATGAAAAACGACGTCCGTGATGATCAATGATCGTGTCTTCGTTACCCACTCGAGCATGTAAACCCATTGCCATCGACATAGTGTTAAAAGGCAATACATTTTTGAGCAAAGATTCTGATGTCAAAGTACATCCATCGGGTACGCGATGAATAAAATTAAAGAAATTAAATGGATTTGGGCCATCGAAACCACCGCCAATTCCAATCCAAGTTAAGTTTAACGGCCCCATATACAATCCTTTACGCACCATACGTTCTAGCGTCTCAAGACCATGCATACCGGTTAACTGAAAGTGCGGTTGAATATTGTTTTTACATAAGCGCTTAATATGTTCGGCAACCCATGCAGGACCTGCTGGCACGGTCATTTCTGCATATGCTGCTTGAGTCGCTGGATGTGCCAATGAAGTCCCTTCTAAATATTCAGGATAGAGCAATTCCATAATATTCATTTGTGTGGTGTTAATTGCCACCGTAACCTGATCGGGCTTTGGTGTAAGTTCAGCCAACATATGTCGGGTGTCATCACTTAGCCATAGAGCTGCCTCACCTTCACTTTCTGGTGCAAATGAAATCGAACCGCCTACCTGAATAATCATGTCAGGCACAGCTTCTCGAACCCCTGCGATAAGCTCATTAAACTTTGACAAGCGTTTAGAGCCTTTGCCATCAAGCTCACGGACATGTAAATGCAGCACCGTCGCGCCCGCTTCATAGCACTCAACCGCTTTTTGTATTTGCTCATCCATGGTCACTGGAATATCTTCGGGAAAGTCTTCTGGCATCCATTCGGGTCCATACGGCGCAACGGTGATTACCACTTTTTCCATATTTTCTGGGTGCAATGAGTCGTCAAAGAATTGCATGTGCATCTCCTTATGTATTTTTAGAATTTTCAATTAGATAAAATTATTTAGCCAATAACCTTAATAGGTTGCGTCACCAATAATGCCAGCCCGCTCCATTTTTCGATGGCAAGGTGGATAATCCATGACTGCATAATGTTGTGTACTGCGGTTATCCCAGATAGCAATGCTGTTAGGCTTCCAGCGCCAACGCACTTGAAACTCTGGAATATATGCTTGAGAAATTAAGTAACGTAATAGTTCGGCTGCGCCTGGATTGGCATCTTGTCCAAATCTGACCCGCTCTTTGGTGTGATAGTTACTGAAGTGGGTCGTAAACGCATTGACGTATAAAATTTTCTCACCTGTTTCAGGATGAGTGCGTACCACAGGGTGCTCAGCATCAGGAAACTTTGCTTTTAAGTCCAAGCGTTTTTCAAGTGGCATAGCCGCGCCAAAACTCGCTTCTATGCTGTGATAAGCGCGTAAGTCTGCAATCTTAGCCTTAATATCGTTGGGTAAAGACGCATAGGCCATGACCATGTTGGTCCACATGGTGTCGCCACCTACAGGTGGGCATTCAACACAGTGCAACACGCATCCCATCGGCGGAACCTTGCGCCAGCTTGCATCACTGTGCCAAGCATTTTCATAACGATCGACAGGACTTTCCGGATGTTTATAAATCTGTACCAAACCCGGATGATCAGGATGGCTACCTACCGCAGGATGGTCTTCTAACTGTCCAAATTTTTCTGCAAATGCGACATGATCTTGACGGGTTAAGTGCTGATCTCGTAAAAACAACACGCGATGTTTAAGTAGTTGTGTGCGAATTTCAGCAAATAATCCATCATCATAAATCGCATCAGCAAGTTTGACGCCACTGAGCTCTGCACCAATATTGCAAGTTAACTGTTCAATTTGCATAAGAAATCCCTTCAAATTACAAAGATTGATGAACCTATTGTTTTACGTGCTTCCAAATCACGATGAGCTTGCACAGCATCCTTTAGCTCATAGCGCTGATTAATTTCAATTTTGATTCGTCCATGTCGAACATGATCAAATAATTCATTTGCCAGTTCTTTCTTCTCGGCAGGATCTGCAATGTAATCTGCCAAAGCTGGACGTGTGACAAACAATGAACCTTTCACGGCGAGTAATACCGGATCAAAAGCAGGAATTGGACCAGACGCTGTTCCTACACAGACCAACAAACCACGGCGTTTGAGTGAGTCTAATGAACTCATAAAAGTGGCTTGGCCAACACTATCGAAAACGACATTTACACCAACGCCACCTGTTAACTCACGTACACGTTCGGCAACATTTTCATGGCTGTAGTTAATGACATGATCACAACCATGAGCTCGTGCTACGGTAGCTTTTTCTTCTGAAGATGTGGTACCGATAACAGTCAAGCCAAGTAATTTAGCCCATTGAGAAACGATCAGCCCAACACCACCTGCGGCTGCATGTAATAAAATTGAATCGCCCGCTTTAAAGTCATAAATGCGGCGCATCAGATAAGCAGCGGTCAGCCCTCTCATGGTCATGGCTGCCGCTGTTTCACAAGAAATTTCTTCGGGTAGTTTAATTAAAGCATTTGCTGGAATTAGACGATGGGTGCTATATGCACCTAAGGTATTTAAAAAACCTGTATAAGTAACTCGATCACCGACTTTAAGCTGAGTGACTCCTTCGCCTAAAGCTTCGATTACGCCTGAAGCTTCGACGCCCATGCCATTAGGCATTGGAATTTGATAGGTTCCATTACGAAAATATGTATCGGCATAATTTAAACCGACTGCCAGATGACGTAGGCGTACTTCTCCAGCTTCTGGATCTCCTACTTCTACATCTTCATAGCGCATTACTTCTGGCGTTCCTGTTCCATAGAAACGTATAGCTTTCGTCAACGTCATGTCCTATTCCATATTTTGGTTTTTTATTGAGTGCCTATAAAAGCAATAACCAAAATTACAACAGTTAGGATATGGGCCACTTTACATTTCACGACACAAGCTTAACGTTTAATGACAAAGGATATTCCAAATATTGCTAAAGAATACTCCCAGCAATTGCAGCAGACTTATGTAGATTGGCGCTATTAGAGTTTTTATTTTCATTTAAGCTAAAACTGACCGCCTCTTTTGCATGAATGGTCGTAGTATCAAATAAAGGAACTGAGAATTTAAGCTCACCAATCAACATACAAATTTCAGTACAACCCAAGATAACGCCTTGGGCGCCTTCAGCTATGAGTCTTTCTACAATAGCAATGTACTTTTGCTGAGAATCTGGGTTGATCACACCTAAACAAAGTTCTTCATAAATGATGCTATGAACTATCTTTCTATCGGCTTCATTTGGAATAACGACATCAATTCCATAATCCTGCAATCGAGCTTTATAAAAATCTTGCTCCATTGTAAAAGCTGTCCCTAACAGTGCAACTTTACCAATGTTTTGACTCAAAATTTCTTTTGCAGTTGCGTCAGCGATGTGTAAGAAAGGAATCGAAATTGAATCTTCGATCTGTGCAGCAACTTTATGCATGGTGTTAGTACACACCAAAATACAATCTGCTCCTGCCTTTTCTAAATTTTGTGCTTGCTCAGCTAAATATGCGCCAGCTTTTTGCCATAAACCCTTCGCTTGCAAAGCTGCTATTTCTTCAAAATCGACACTATTAATAATGACCTTAGCAGAGTGTAATTTTCCTAACTTATGATGAACCATTTTATTGATTTGTTGATAATAAAGTGCTGTAGATTCCCAACTCATTCCGCCTAATAAGCCGATTGTTTTCATTATTGAATCCTTCTATTTATGCAAAACTTATCTATATCTCTTATGGGTAAAGCACAGCTAGAATAAAATTGCTTTATTAAATTTTTTCTAGCTTATCTTATTTATTAATTTTAAACGGTGTGACGTCCAAAGAAACGTCTAAGTTGAATAGACCTAATTGATGAAAATTCCAAAACAGAAAATGCTCTCCATTAAACCCAAATCATAAAACATAAGAATTCACGCAAACTTCACGACCAGCTCTTTAATTTAATCTTATAAAGTTGGCTCGGATATAGACATGAAAATTATAACTACAGCCCTAGGGCTAATTACCTTGGCAGGTTTAACAGCGTGTAAAAGTGTGCCTAGCTACTCAGGTGATTACGGCAAAGCTGAACAAAAAATTACTGGAATAGAATTAAATGACCAACAAGCGCTAGAGATTGGCAACCGTTTTGTTGCCGCATTTAATACGCTTGGTACCCCTTCTTTTGTGAATAACGCGAGTCATCTTTACGCTGATCAACTTTATATCAACGATACACTCTCGCAGTTCTCTCAGAAAGCAGATTTGATTAAGCATTTTGAAGGCATGAATGCCCGAGTGAGTAATGTCACTGTAAAACTCATTAGTGCAACTCATCACCAAGATACAGCCTACATTCATTGGTACATGACCTATGACTTTAAAATGTTAGGTCGCTCAAAAACCATGGCTTCTTATGGAATTAGTCAAATTAAGATTAATGAGCAACAAAAAATTATTTTCCAGCAAGATTATTGGGATCCGGCGAATGGCCTTTACCGTTCTTTACCAATATTTGGAGGAGTATATAAATGGGTATTACCGTTCAAAAAAGTCGAATCTTGATATTTCTAGGAATCTTAATCGTATCTCAAGCGAACGCGGCTGAACTAAAAAAATGCAGTTCAGCACCTTTAACGGTTACGAGTAAGAAGGTGGGAAATGTCAGTTACTTTGCTGAAGATTGCCTAAAAAATTGGCAAAGCCAAAGCATCAAAATGGAGTTTAGCTATAACCGTGATATTCCCGAGTGGGCATTTAAACGGGCAGCAAGCCACTTTTTGAAGAAAAATGTTAGCGGATTTGATGCAAAATCTCCGCTTAATCATATTAATGAACTATATAGACCAATTAAGAGTGGAGATCTTTACAGTCTTTACTATCAACATGAAAATCAAAAACTAGAACTAAAATTAAACCAGAAGCTGCTCGGTTCTATAGACAATCCGAATGCAAATCAATATTTTAAAATCTGGTTTGGTAGCGAACCGTTTAATGCTAAATTAAAACAACAACTATTAAATTAATGGCTTAATAAAATCTCATGGGTAATCACTTTATCCTCATGGTTGAGGACCATTTTGAACTCGCAGCAACGGTCTGCGAATTTCTTGAAATGCATGGTTATGTCGTCGACCATGCGCGTAATTTAGATGCTGCACGGACTTTTCTTAAATCTCAGCATTATCACCTTTTACTGCTCGACATAAATCTACCTGATGGCTCGGGTTATGACCTGTGCAACTGGCTACGTACCGAACAAGGTGTTGATATTCCAGTTCTTATGCTGACAGCAAGAGATACTTTAGATGACAAACTTAAAGGTTTTACTGCTGGCACAGATGATTATTTAGTCAAACCTTTTGATTTTAACGAATTAGTGATGCGGATTCGTGCATTAATAAAAAGAGCAGCTGGCGAAGTCACTCATCATAAAATTCAAATTCACGACTTAATTCTTGATAGCGCAACTCAAACTGTAGTTCGTGCCGGCAATAATATCGAGTTACCACCTATTCAATTTAAACTATTAAAAATTTTGATGCGCCAGTCTCCAAAAGTGGTGACCAAGCAAGAACTGTTGATGGAATTATGGGGCGACGAAGAACCTGAAAGCGATGCGTTACGCAGTCACATCTACAACTTAAGAAAAATGGTTGATAAACCTTTTGACCTTAAACTATTACACACAGTGGCAGGTGTCGGTTTAAAAATTGCTTTAGACAGTTCAGCAAGTTAACTCAAATAGACCACAACAATTAAGCCCGTGGTCGGCTCCAAATCGAGTTCAGGATGAGTAGTTAAATAATATTGCCGATCAAACAACTCGACTCGCCATCCTAATTGTTTACAAAGCTTTTGTACCAATTGCAAACCAATTCCATGACCTTTAGCCTTTAAAGAGAGTTGTGAATCGCTGAGCTCTTGTACTTTCACATCGTTAGGTAAAGAAATTCCAATTCCATTATCTGCAATAATTAGGCTGTTTTTTTGTTGAATGATGTCGATTTGTGAGCCTTGAGAATAGTTCAGCGCATTACGTAAAATATTGCTTAACACCATTTGTGTCATAGAGGGATATAACCAACGCGGCTGTTCAGAAAGATCGGGTTGAATATGAATATGTATCCCCTTACTCTCACTGACCCCCTCTAAACTTTCGACTAAATCCCTCACAATTCTGGATAAAAAATTCTTTTCAGATGGTAAGCTTTTTACTGTATTACGTGCGATTGCCAGTAAGGTGTCGACTAATAACTGCATATCTTCAATTGTATTATGAAGTCGAACTAGGGCTTTATCCTCTCCATACTTCGCCTGACAAAGTTGCACATTACCCTTCAAAATTGTGAGTGGAGTGCGCAACTCATGACTCACATCTCCTGTAAATTCTCTTTCACGTCGAATAAAATCGCTTAAAACCTGATGATATTTTTCCAAGGCTTGTTTGAGATATTCTGCTTCCATATTGCCATTGGTATTAATATCTTTAAAAGGAGAAGCTTGAGTGTCTTGATGTGCCCAATCAATATTTTCCAAAGCATTTGCTAAACGCGTAATTGGGGAAAAATAGCGTCTTGCTCTTCGGTTTGACCACCATAAAAAGCTATATAAAACAGATAAACTGAACATCAGTGGAGCAAGTCCAAATAACCAGATCAGTTTATTGACATTACTTTCGCCAAATACCAATAGAACATGCTGACCGTTATGCTCACCATATACCGTCATCCGTTCTTTACCATCAACAAATACTCGATGCACACCACTTTCTAAACGCATGTCTTTAAAAGGTTGAGGTGCAACCTCTGTATTCCACCGATATCCATATAAATTTTTGGTATCTGGTAAATCTGCATTTGGATTATGTTCGATGCGTAACCAATAGTGTTCCATTTCCTGCTCTAAAGCAGTTTTAAGTAAAGAGCCTTTAATCACCCAAGCACTACACGCCAACCCGACCACGATTGATAATGCAATCAGACCAATCTGCAACCAATAATATCGATTGAACATTTGGGCTAATGGATGACTCGCTTTGCCATCGTTTCGAGTTCTTATCATATCTTTATCGCCGGGATAGGCTGTAGAAATTACAATGCTCTCTTTTTAAATAAAAAGTGACCAATGACCCATTCTTGTCCTTGCTCAAAACCGAATAGCTCAGCACAAGCCATGAAGAAAATACGCCAGCGTTGCCACCAAATATTGGCATCTTTTCCATAGATTTTTTTAAACAGTGGCTTCAGTTCGACTTCTTGGTTATCCATATTCTCAAGCCAAGCATTTGCCGTTCTCATATAATGCTCACCTGACCATTGCCACTGTTGAGCCAACTCTAAATGCTCTTGAAAATGCAAAAAAGTGGAAGTCGAAGGCATTAAACCGCCAGTAAAGAAATACTTGGACATCCAATCATAATCTGATTTTACTTCAAAAGGATAATGCAAAAAGCGATGGCAAAAAATATGACACCAAAGTAAGCCATCTGCCTTTAACCAGCCCTGAATTTTTTCAAAAAGACGTTGGTAATTACGAACGTGTTCAAACATTTCAACCGACACAACACGATCAAACTGCGCTTGGTCTAATTCAAGTACATTGACATCACAGGTGAGCACTTCAACATTGGTTAAACCTCTCAACTCTGCTTGCCGAAGAATATGCTTTTTTTGAGTTGCAGAATTTGAAACAGCTGTAATCTGTGAGCGTGGATAGTTTTCTGCCATCCACAAAGTTAAAGAACCCCAGCCACAGCCTAACTCTAAAATATGTTGACCATTTTTAAGTTGTGCACGTTCACAATAAAGCTGAAGAGCCAACTCCTCTGCCTGATCTAAAGTTGTTGTTTTAGTCGGAAAATAACATGCACTATATTTGAGTCTTTTTCCAAGCACTGCCTGAAAAAATTCAGTGGGTAATTCATAGTGCTGCTCGTTTGCCTTGTCCGTTTCAACGGCGATTTCACTCCGTTTTAGCATATTAAGCACATCCATGTAGCGCTGTGCCCCTTGTTCAGGGTCATAACGGCCTTCTTGAATTAAGCGTTTTTTGCTTAAAGCACGAATTGCTGCCCGAATTGCATGATCTGGAATCACACCACTTTCAACAATTTTTAAAGACTGATGAACAATAAAATCCATATGCGCACCTATTTTTTGGGTTTTCGCGGAATAAACATTGATGTTTTTTGTTGATAATCAAGATAATTTTGACCGCGGCTTTTAATTGCTTGTTTTTCACTAAATGGAATACCCGTGACGTAGTATAAAAATAGCCACATCAGTAAGGGATAAATCCACAATAAATATTGGCCCGCAGCTAAACCAATGATTGGATAGGCAAACCAGTGTAACCATTCAAAAAAATAATTGGGGTGACGTGAATAACGCCATAAACCCTGATCCATCGTTTTGCCATGATGATCTGGATTTAATTTAAACCGATATAACTGCTGATCAGCGAGCTGCTCTCCAATCAAGGCAATCGCCATGATGACAGCCGCAATCACTAAAGTGACTTTATATCCACTACTCCATTCAGTTGCTTCTACATTGAGTAGCGTCCACATTGGTAAGAAGAACAAAAGCACTAAAAGTGTTTGAAAGATAAAAAATAAGAAGAAGCCAAAATGCTGAAACTTTCCCATGGCTTGACGCATTCTCGCGTAACGGCCATCTTCTTTTTGTTCAGATTGATAACGTCTTAACAGATGCCAAAATAATCTTAGAAACCATAAGCCGCTAAAAATACCAATAAATAGACGCACTTCAACAGGAGCAACTGAAATGAGTAAAGAAGACACAATAATGTTTACTGCCAGACAGAAACTCCATGCAGCATCTACAATTCCAGCTCGGCCATTTAGAGTGGCAAGTAGCCAGCTCAGTAACATGATCATTAAATCTAGAATCAGTAAATTCAAAAACATCAGCAGTCTCCTTACTTGAGCTGTTTGAGTTAGTAACTAGCACTCTCAAACAACAAGTGAACATTGCTTATCACGCCTTCTTTAAAACCGCCTTCGCAATAACATAAATAGAAATCCCACATGCGAATGAAGTTTTCATCGAAACCCAGAGCCAATACTTCTTCTCGTGCGGTTAAAAACCGTGCTCGCCAGTGATGAATTGTTTGTGCATAACTTAAACCGATATCATTTAAATACTTTAGCCTTAAACCACTTTCAGAGGCGGTTTGAGTCAATACACTTATGCTAGGAATAAAGCTACCTGGGAAAATATAGCGCTTAATATAATCAACTGTATTTAATGCTTTTTTATATCGAAAATCTTCAATGGTTATGGCCTGAATAAATGCTAGACCTTTTGGTTTTAATAGCGCTTTACATTGATCAAAGTATGTCGATAAATATTGCGCACCAACGGCCTCAACCATTTCAATTGAAACCAGCTTATCGAACTTTCCTTCGAGCAAGCGATAGTCTTTCAGTTGCACATCAATTCGATGAGCTAAGCCTGCGTCATTTACACGAGTAACGGCTTCATCGTATTGAGCTTGTGAAATGGTAATGGTGGTCACTCTACAGCCGTAATGTTGAGCTGCATAAATGGCAAAACCGCCCCAACCACTTCCGATTTCAACCAAATGATCCATTGGTTTTAAATCTAACTTTTTACAGATCAGCTCTTTCTTAAAATCAGATGCGTCTTCGAGTGTCATATTTTCATTTTCAAAAACGGCACTCGAATACATTAAAGACGGATCTAGAAATAATTTAAAAAAGTCATTACTTAAGTCATAGTGCTCAGCAATATTTTTACGGCTACCGCTTAAAGAATTCTTTCTATTTTTATACCAAGCTTTAAGAAAAAGCTGGCTCGCTTGTGCAATAACATTCTGGTTGAACTGGTCTAGTACATCTCGATTACGTGCCAAGATCTGCACCAACTCTACAAGTTGCTCGCTGCTCCAATCCCCACGTATATAGCCTTCCGCTGCCCCTAAAACCCCATTTTTTAAAATCAGATCCATCAACAAAGGATTGCGGACTTCAATCACAGCATGTAAGTCTGAAACCTCGCCAACCGTACCACTCCACGCGCCCTGAAAAGTAATCTGTCCATGACGTAGCTTAAGAAGACTCTTGAGTAACAATGGTAGTGACTCATCTTCACCATAAAGAAATGTTTTTATCATGTCTTATCTACCTTGATCTTTTTAGGATGGCGATAAAATGGAACTTTTTTTCGCCACAACTTAAATGCCTGTAAATATATTGAAAACAACATTTTAAAAGGCGCTAGGCTGTTTATAAGAGCATAACGATATTGCTGTGAAGGAAATGTGATGGGCACAAGTTCAAAGCGCATAGTGGCATCAAAGATTTGTTTTTGTTCTTCAAAGAGCTGCATATGAATGACATTTTGCTGATCTGAAAAACTAAACCGCCAGTGATAAGTCAACTGCATGGGCATGAACGGCGAAACATGAAATGATTTTTCAAAATGAAAATCAAAACTCTGATAATCACCCATATTTCTTTGTTGTTTTGAGCAGTCATGTATATAAACTTTTCGTTCATTCCACGGGGTATTGGTAATTTCACTGACAATAAATACGGGTTTTCCAGTTTTATTTAAAACAAAATAAAATACGACCGAATTAAACCTAAAACCCAAACAACGAGGCAAAGCCAAGACTCGGATTTGCCAGTCTGGCCGAAGATGTGAGTTGTTATTTTGCAGTATCGCTTTCTCGACTCGATCCTTTATAGAACCGCGATACATATTTAAAAAATCATTTTTAGATAGTGTTAGTACATTCCAATGATCAGTCGACCAAAGTGAGCAATCTTTTGTAATATCATCTAATTGATCTGGATCGAACCATAAATAATTTAGGGTCGATGTGAATTGATGCGGTTTCGGGCTATAGCGTCTGTGACGAATAAGTGCAGGAGCGATAGCAAGTTTATTTAATAACATTTGAAAGCTCCTTACCTATTTTTATAACGCTAAGAGTTGCTCTACAACACGTGCTGCACTGCGGACACCATCTTCGTGAAAGCCCCAGCCCCAATATGCTCCACAAAACGAAGTCCGATTTTGCCCATTAATTTCGTGCCAACGAGATTGAGCTTGAATCGCTTTTGCATCAAACACAGGATGACGATATTTACGCTCAACCAAGATGTCTTCGGCTTTAATTTTCATATTCGGATTTAACGTAGAAAAAATCTGAGTAGCACAGGATAAATTCTGCAAATTATTCATCCAGTAGGTAAAACCATAATGTATGTCGGATAATTCGTTTTGAACTTGAGATTTTGGTGTTACATGTACATGCCAGCTTGCCCACTGCAAACGGCTTTTAGGCATAATTGAAAGATCACGGTGAACCACCATTCGATTATCTTGATAACCAAATTGACTTAATATTTCCTGTTCAAGCACTGACGCATCTTTAATTAAATTTAGGCTATCGTCAGCGTGGCTTGCAAAAATCACCCAGTCGTATTGGGCTTGTCCTTCAACGGTTTCAATCAAAACTGTTTCTGATGAACGGCTCACAGCTTTTACTTCTGCAAACTTCCACTCAATGGATGGGCAATGCTTTTGAATGGCACGAATGTAACTTGCTGAACCGTGTTTAACCGTTTGCCATTGTGGCCGCTCTTTTAGCTGTAACATGCGGTGATGTTGAAAAAAGCTCACCACAAATCGATATGGAATTTGGCCTACCTGCTCAACCGGAGCTGACCATAATGCGCCGCACATCGGATAAAGATGCTCATAACGGAACTCATGACTATATTTATGGAGGTCCAAATACTCTTCAATCGATAAATTTGGATCAATATCTGCCACATCTATATCTTTATTATCATCATAAAAACGTAGCAAATCTGAGAGCATTTGCAGGAATTTACGGTTTAAAAAGTTCTGCGGACGGGCAAAGAGCGACCATTTTTTTGAAGGATTATATTGAAGTCCACTGACCAAATTATTCACCGAAAAACTCATATCGCTGCTTTGAGCTTCTACGCCTAATTTTTTAAGCATGTTGGTAAATAACGGATAGTTATAGTCATTAAACACAATAAAACCACTATCTACCGCGACTTTAGTGCCTTCTATCTCTAGCTCGTGAGTGTCAGTATGACCGCCAAAATAGTTATTTTTTTCATACACAGTGACCTGATGTTGTTCTGACAATCTCCAAGCTGCGTAAAGTCCAGATATACCTGAACCAATAATGGCAATTTTCATAACACTTCACCGTTTTCAATTTTTTCTATCGATAGGTTTTTAATCTTTTTATATTGATAAACCTTGTCTGGTACGGGCTTTAGTCCCCACACTAAACCAAATAAAGACATCAGTTTGAGCACATAAAAGGTGATATCAATCTGCCACCAATAAAAACCTTGCCGCACACTGCCGGCGTAAAAGTGATGATTGTTGTGCCATCCCTCACCCAAGGTAATTAAAGAAAGTAGAAAATTATTACGGCTATCATCTGGGGTATTAAACTCACGTGAGCCATAACGATGAGCGAGTGAATTAATACATAAGGTTGCATGCATTAACAGAACAGTGGAAATCACAAATCCCCACACCAAAAGCTGTAAACCATTGGTACCCAAATCAGGAAAATGTTGTGCAAGCCATGAACCGAAACCATAAATTGCTAAAGCCGTCAAAACCACAATAGGCAAACTAAATCGATCTAGCCAAATCAACTCAGGATATTTCAACCAGTCTTTAATGACTTTTTTTCGAGTAGGAAAATTCTGCTCATTTAAAAACCAGCCTACATGGGAATACCAAAAGCCTGCTTTCGATGAATGCGGGTCTTGATCAGTGTCTGTAAAATGATGGTGATAACGGTGATGTGCTGCCCACCATAAAGGTCCGCGCTGCGCACTCATGGTTCCGATCAGTACAAAAATGAATTGAACAATACGTGATGTCTGAAAAGTTTTATGCGAAAGATAGCGGTGGAAAAAAGCAGTAATTGCAAACATGCGAAGAAAATAAAACCCCAGCATGAAGAACACAGCGAACCAAGATACGCCCACCCAAAACGCTGCTAAACAAGCGATATGTAATAAAATAAAAGGAATAATTCTTAACCATTGAATGTTCTTTTCAATGACATATTCGCTAGAAGCACCCACTTGCACATTTTCTGAATCTGACCAGCTATCGATCCAGCGCAGAAAAAAATTAGACATTGATTCTTCCTGATCTAAAGCATTTCTTTTGGTTCTAATTTAGAAAATGCGCAATGAATTTTATGTGAAGTTCACTCGGTTACGAGATAAATATAAGAATCTACGCAACCAGCATTTCACTATTTAGACTGTGTTGTCTTAACGAGTTTAGAAACGTCGTAGCCATAGCTTTTTGCGGTTTGCAGATAAGATTGATATGTCGCCTCATCAAGTTGAGGGCTACGAGAAAGAATCCATAAATATTTCTGGCTTGGGCCACCCACTAAAGCGACCTGATAATTTGGGTCAACTCTTAAAACCCAGTAATCGCCTTTTATAAAAGGAATCCATCTAAGGCCAGAAGGTAAAAAGCTCACCTTCAATTTACTGTTGCCTTCATTTTGCGAATAAGCAATGCCTTCAGATGAGATCGTTTCTCCATTTTTATTCGTACAACTATTTAAAACACCAACGGTTTTGTCTGCGTTAATAGAATAGTTTGCAGTTGTATTGGCTACACAATTACGCTGAAAAAACATAGGTAAATGCGCAATTTCATACCACTTACCCGCGTATTTATTAATATCGATAGAATCAACAGCGACAGGCTTAGTAGTGGTGTCGGCGTAAGTGCTTAAAGGAAGGATTAAGCTAACTGCTGCAAGGCTGCTGCTCATGACCAGTGACTTAAATAATAATTTCATGACTACCCTCTTCTGTTTATTTCATATGATCAAACATACGTCAGAGGGCTGTGAACAAAGTGTGAATTTTAAAAAATTAAGCAACATTAATAAGGATTTAATTGTATTTCTTTGCAGCATATGCAACCAGAAAATCAAGCTCAAAGCACACACCCTCGACCGTGTTATAAACTCGATAAAGGCCATGGTGTAGATCCATAATTGAAGCAACAATCGATAAGCCTAATCCACCTGTTTGATTCTCATCACTTCGACTTGAGTGACATTGGTAGAATCTTTCAAAAAGATGCTCAAGTTGATGAACCGCAATTGAAACACCTCCCGTTACCACAGTCAGGCTCACCCATTGCCTATTTTCAATCATCTTATTTTTAGTTGCGATATAAATAGTTCGGTTATTGCCACCGTGAACCAGCGCATTTAACACAAGGTTATAAACAGCTCTTTGAAAGAGCTCAGGATCTGCAAATAACGTTTGAGCTTCTAAGTTAAAGCTAAAATGACACTCTTGTTCTTCAGCTTGATATTCAAAAATCTGGCATAGCCCATCTATAACGTCTTGAACGTTTATTTCCTGTTTGTTTACAAGCACCATTTTCTGATCGGCTCTTGCCAAGAAAAGCATACTATCAATCATGCGTTTTAATCTGTGGTAGTCGTCTAAATGAGACACCAGCAAATCTTCATATTGCTCAACCGAGCGATCGCCAGTTAAAGCAATCTCGGTTTGCCCAATCAAATTATTTAAAGGCGTACGGAACTCATGAGCAATATCTTCAGAAAAACGGTTGAGCTGGGTATAGCCCTTTTCAATACGCTCAAGCATGTGGTTTATATCTTTTGAAAGCCGCTCAACTTCTAAAGGTGAATTAGATAGGTTTAATCTTTTCTGGAGCTGATTTACGTTAATAGAATGAGTTTGCTTACGAAGCTGTTGTAGCGACCGTAAACCTAAATGACACACTAAAATGCAAAGTACAAAAATTGCAAACACGCCCCCAACCACATACATCAAGAGATTTTCTTGAAAAGGTAAAAGAATGTTGATGCGTTCCGACCACTGTTTACCTGCAATCAGTAGATAAGGCTCGTTATTAATTTTTATGGTTTTCCAAGCAATACGCGTTGGATATGAGTTATTGGCTAAATCTTGAAATTGAAGACTGTCGCGCTGTGCAAGTTCAGGTAACTGAATATGGAGCGGATTGATATTAATTAAAGTTTTATCTTTATGAATAAGCAGAAACAAGTTGTCTTGATTGCCAAGCATGTTTTGATATAGCTTAGGACGCGCAATGATTTGCTCTACATTTTCGCTATCTTGCAGCAAAATTTCCAAACGGTTAATTCGCTCTGCTAAAGCTTTATCTTGCTGCTTTAATAAAATCTGGTTAATGCCTAAATAGGTCATAAAGCCGACGGAACATAAAATTAAGGCAGAACAAAGCGTGACCAATAATGTAATACGGACTTCAAGCGAACGCAGAAATTTAAAGTTCATAAGCTAACCGAAATTTTATAGCCCAAGCCACGTATGGTATGAATGAGTTTTAAGTCATAGCCCTCATCAATTTTGCTTCGTAAACGGCGTACAGCGACATCAATAAAGTTGGTATCGGTGTCAAAGTTAATGTTCCAAACTTCGGAGCCAATTTGTCTGCGTGTCACGATTTGTTCTTTATTAAGCAACATGTAACGCAACAAATTAAATTCGGTTTTACTCAGCTCAATTAAGTTTCCATTACGCCATACTTTATGAGCAACCAAATCCATTTTTAAATCACTAATAGACAATTCGTTTTCTTGCAGATATTGCTGTCGTCTTAACAGACTTTTAATGCGTGCCAACAGTTCAATATAGGAAAATGGTTTAGCCAAGTAATCATCTGCACCCAACTCTAAACCTTTGACTCTATCCATCACCTGATCTTTGGCCGTTAAGAAAATCACTGGAATTTTTGAAAACTGGCGTAGGACCTGTAATACGCTCCAGCCGTCTATGTCCGGCAACATCACATCAAGAATAAGCAAGTCATATTGATCTCTCTTTAGCATTTCCAAACCTTGCATCCCTAAGTGAACACACTCCGCTTGATATCCAGACTCTTTCAATCCTTTGACCAAATAAGTGGCGATCTTGATCTCGTCTTCAATAATAAGGATACGCATTTTGTAGAGACTCATTTGAAAGATGACAACTTTGTAATGTGATTGTCACGCTTGAAGTTAAGCAATTTGTTTAAGATTTTCAAAGCGACATAGAGGCAATCAACATGAAAAAATTGAACTGGCTGATGTTAGCAGCCGTGCTATTCGGTAATAGTACTTTTGCACAGCCCCCTGCTTTGAATCAAGTTTATTCGTTAGATCTAAAAACTGCCCACCTGCTAGCCGACAGTGCAAAAGAGGCATGCAAAAAATTAAATCAAAATATTGCGGTTGTTGTTGTAGATCGCGGCGGTAATCCATTAACTGCCGAACGGCATGAGTTGGTGGGCCCGCATAACTTAATGGCTGCCGAGAAAAAAGCATATACCGCGTTATCTACCAAAACATCGACCTTAGTTTTAAGCCAAAATAGTAACCAAAACCCCGATGCAAAAAATTTAACCACACTGGCAAATTTATTGTTGTTAGGAGGCGGCGTACCTGTCCGTTTTGAGAACCAAGTGATCGGCGCGATTGGCGTTGCGGGTGCTGGCGGCGCACAAAATGACAATCAATGCGCAAGCAAAGCCATTGAAACCGTTTTTCATTCATAAGGAGCTTCAACATGCCTAAATCATTTATTGCTTTATCTTCGTTATTTATTGCTTCGGCTACATTTGCACAAACTAATCCGCTAAGTGTGCATGTGTTAAATCTAGAGACGGGTTTGCCCTCTTCTCAGGTTGAAGTGGTTTTAGAAAAAAACACCAATAACCAGTGGATTAAACTTAATCAGCAAGTGACCGATTCAAATGGACGTATTACTGCGCTCTATCCAGAAAATAAAAAATTAGAGCAAGGGGTTTATAAAGTTACTTTTAAAACTGAAGACTGGTTTAAAAAGAATAAACAACAAACTTTTTTTGCCGAAGTACCTGTAATTTTTAAAGTCGATGGAAGCGTAAACCACTACCATATTCCTTTATTACTCAGCCCTTACGGTTACTCAACCTATCGAGGCAACTAAAATAGAAAACCCCTTTATCTGTTGTACACAAATAAAGGGGTTGGTTAAAAGCGATATGTTTTACGAACAAACACCATTGCTAATAACCGATTTTTTGTTTGAATCTAACGCCACAATTGAAGCAGAAACCGTATTAATAATTTGAGTCATTGCCTCACTTGAAGCACTCACAATCGCATCCATCTTTTTAGCTTTTTGATCAATCGGCTGCTGAAAAGCAATTCGACAATTGAGCTGAGATCCTGCATTCGTGATGACTTTTGCATTGTTTGACTCTAATTGACTAGGCGGTATTTGACGCTTCACCACCCAAGACACTGCAATATTAATATAGCTTTTATCTACAATATCAAAATGAGAAAAGTCTGTAGAAACTCGATATAAAGGCTGATTGTTTCCAGCTAGGCCGCTGCTATAACTGTCAATTGCGCCTAATTTTTGTTGCAAACCCGCCGACAAAGTATCGCGTAATTGCGTACTCATGGTTGATGTCCAGCGCTCATTGTTTAACACCGTAGACTTGCCACTACTGTCTTGCAGCACCAAAGGCGCACGGTCTAAACGGTCAGGTAGTCCAACTGGTAAAACTTCAATGACTCGAATACTCGAGCTAACTGCCGGAGTAATTTTAGGGGAAATCGTATAATAGTTTGGCGTTGGCGAACTCGAACATGCCGTCATGGCAACTGCCGTTAAAAACAGGCCGCTCCCAAGCAGCCATTTGGCTGCTTTAGGATGTTGAAAAGATAGAGTGTTTTTATTTTTCATCATCGGCCTCTGGTGTCTTACCACGAATAATTGATTCGGGATGTTGCTCAATATAATCTGCCATTAACTGTAGTGAAGCTGCCGCACGTGTCATTTGCTGCAATGCTTTACGTACGTCTTGTTGTAACGGCGCATCACTCGACAAAATAGACTCGGACGATCTTACAGTTTTACGAACATCGTCTAAGGTTGCTTGTAAACCAGGGGCAACTTTTCCATCTAACTGTTTAATCAGTTTGTCTGTAGAGGCAATGGCAGTGTTCATATTATTGAGCGTTTTACGCACATCTTGCCCAATCTCAACTAATGGGAATTTCGTTAACTTATCAGCAATCTGAGAAACTTGAGCTTGTAAGCCACTCAGTTCGGTTGGTGTAGTCGGAATTACCACACGGTTATCACTCAAAATTTGTAATGTCGCTGGTTTCGCTTTAGGGAACTTATCTAGTGCAATGTAATTTTGACCCGTGAGCAGATTGCCTGTTCTCATTTGAGCACGCCAGCCATGTTCAACAAAATCTTTGAAAATTTCACTATTTGGATTAAGCGCTTGACCATTTTCAACACGTGAAGGATAGATAACCGCCTCAACACGCATACGAATCTGTTTATAGTGGTCATAAAACTCAGCATTAATTGATTTAACATTACCAATTTCAATACCCATGAAATCAATTGGCGCTCCAACAGAAAGCCCACGTAATGAATGATCAAAATACATAATCACACCACGAGGTTGTCCGTCAGGCTCTTTTAATGCTTCAGATTTTGAATCCCAAAGATTAAAGCGACTCTGATTCGCTGCCATTGTGGCATGTGAACTTTCAGGGAATCCAAATGCAATACCACCTGCGACAATACTTGCCAAAGATTGAGTATCTAAATTAAAGCCTGAAGCATTTAAGGTTACATCGATCCCGCTCGCCTGCCAAAAACGTGCATCGGTAGTGACAAACTTGTCATACGGCGCACGAATAAAAGTTTGCAGCTCTACAGATTTACCATCATTAGATAATTTATAGGCTGTAATTTGCCCTACGTTAATTCGACGATAATAAATTGGAGAACCTATATCTAAAGATCCCAAATCATCTGCATTTAAGAAAAATACTTTTCCGGGAACGTCTGAAGATATGACTGGTGGCACTTCTAATCCAGTAAATTCAAACTTATCCTCTTCTGATTTACCGCCATCCACTTCAATGTATGAACCTGACAATAAGGTGTCTATTCCTGAAACTCCACTCGTCCCAATACGCGGTCGCACGACCCAAAATCGTGAATCTTTTGCTGCAAAGTTACTGGCGCCTTTACGTAAATCAATTCTAGCAATAACATGTGAACGATCATCTGAAAGATCAATCTGCCTTACTACACCAATATCGACCTGCTTATAGCGAACTGTTGTTTTACCGGCAACTAACCCTTCAGCTGTGCGAAAAGACACATCAATGCTAGGACCATGAGACAGTAACGCCTTTATAGCCAACGAAAGCGCGATTAAAAGAGCAATTAATGGAATGAGCCAGATTAATAAAGGCTTCCATCGACTTTTCTTTTCTTGGGGTTCTGGCAAATCATTCATGTTATCCAGTTCAACATCCGGATCACGATGATCTGAGTTACCAGTGGTTATTTCATTTTCAGACATACTCATTGTTCTTTTATTGACTGGGATTAATGGAATCATTATTCAACGGCGGATGTTCTGCCTGAATAATCTTTGGTTTTTCTGAAGCAAAAGAAGAAGGTTTATTTGTATTTTGAGATATGTAGAAATTATCCCAAATAATACGTGGGTCAAAACTTAACGATGCAAACATGGTTAACACCACGACCGCGCCAAAAGCAATCGAACCTGGCCCTGCTAAAATGGTAGCAAGCGATTGAATCTGAATGAGTGCTGTTAATAATGCCACAACAAATACATCAATCATTGACCAACGGCCAATAAACTCAACAATTCGATATAATTTTACACATTGCTCGGGTAAAAATTTCCAACCTGCGGATTGTTGAAGATAGACCGCCACTAATAAAAAATACAAAATCAGTAGCTTCAACATGGGAATAAAAATACTGGCCATGAAAATGACCACTGAAACTAGATAGTCTCCACTTTGCCAAAAGTAAATAACCCCACTCATGATGGTATCTTGCTGACTTCCCAAAAGTGAGTCAGTCACCGTCATGGGAAGTACATTGGCCGGAATATATAGAATAGTTGCAGCCACCACTAAAGCAAAAGTTCGATTTAAACTCGCTGGTTTACGTGAATGCAGCACGCTATTACATCGAATACAACGTAAAACTTGAGGGCTTTGCTTGAGTCGTCTTTTCTCATTTTGAGCAGAATTTACAACACCACAGCAGTGACACACAATTAATGAAAGATCTTTAGCTCTTGGATATTGCTTAAGCACTGACCCTTGCTGCGAGCTTTGGGTTTGGGTCACATTTTTTATCGTTTTCATGGCAATGACCTATCAATTTCATTCCATATATCACTCACCTTTATGGAAGTAATATAGACCAACAATACACTTAAGATCGCAAACGCCCATAAAGCAATCTCGGGAATCACCAAGACCATTCCCATTAACTTCACAAGCGTGACCAAAATTCCGATTAAGAACACCTCAACCATTCCCCACACTCTCATAAAGAAAAGTGTGCGTAAGGCCATCACCAAAAACGTCGGTCTTCTCTTTAATACACTTACCGTACCCAATACATAGGAAAGTAAGAGAAGATAGGAAAGCGGCACAACAAAGGTAGTGATTAAGATGAGTACCCCAACGAAAGCTCGATCATAATGAAACATCACCCAGACCGCCCCAAGTAAGGTGGTTTCAGATGTATTGCCTTGTAATTCAATTTTTACAATCGGAAAGCTATTGGCAATAACAAATACGATTAATGCCGTTAAGATCAAAGCCAATAATGTCGAAAAAGGTTTGGTGTGCCGATAGAGCTCAGCACCGCAGCATAAGCAATAAGCTCTTTTTCCATAAGCAAGTGGGGTTCTACGATAGACAGTATCGCATTCTTCACAACCTGCTAATTCTTTAAGCTTCATAGTTATACTCTAAGGTTTATCGTTTTACTGTGTCACACAAAGCTCTTTTTATTACTAAGATAAATTAAAATATAAATCAATCTAAAAGCTATATCAGACAATGGAAATTACCATAAGTACTGTTCAATATATTGTTGAAACTGCTAAATAATCTGTACACATTCGGTGATCAAATAAAAATAGTTATATAAAGTCATAAGCTTAAGCTCAGATAATACACTTTTTGGCCCAAGTAGCTGAGCGTCAAATGAGTAAACCCTAACTATTGCTTAACATCTTTCCCTATTGAAAAGTTCATGATGCTCTAGATCACTTTTATCCCGTGAACGCCGCAACAAGAATCAGATTTAATGCAACATGTGACAGAACAGTTCCTGCAAAAAATTTAGTATTACTAAGCAGGATGTCATGTTTGTGATGGGGCAAAATAAAGCAGAAGATTGGTACTTTGGTCATGCAAACGAGTAAATGTTTTATTAAAAAAGTTAGTATCGATAAACTAGCTCTCAAATTTTAAACCACAATAAAGCTCTCATTTTAATATGATAAATTTATTTAAATATAAAAATTAAATACCAA
>NZ_JADWOM010000026.1:0-42154 GCF_016106645.1 Acinetobacter sp. ACIN00229 | reverse complement strand
GTACTTGTACAACGTGCTGTACAAAGATACCTGGGGTGATGATGTGCTCTGGATCTAGGCCACCTAGCTCAACCACCTCAGAAACCTGAACAATGGTGACATCCGCAGCCATGGCCATAATTGGGCCAAAGTTACGTGCAGATTTACGGTAAACGAGATTGCCCCAGCGGTCGCCTTTGTAAGCTTTAATCAAGGCAAAGTCAGCTTTAATCGGATATTCAAGTACGTAATCTTTACCATCGATCTGGCGGGTTTCTTTGCCTTCAGCTAAAAGTGTTCCAAAGCCTGTAGGGGTAAACACAGCACCAAGTCCCATACCCGCTGCCTGAATACGACAAGCCAGATTACCTTGCGGAACAACTTCAAGCTCTACCTTTCCAGCACGGTAAAGTTCATCAAAAACATAAGAGTCTGACTGACGTGGGAAAGAACAGATTACTTTTTTAACCGAACCGGCTTTAAGCAGTTTAGCCAGGCCATAATCGCCATTACCGGCGTTATTACTCACAATAGTCAGGTCTTTAATACCCAGTTCAATTAGTCCGTCAATGAGTTCAGCGGGTTGTCCTGCGGTACCAAAACCACCAATCAGAATGGTCGCGCCATCTTTAATCTGCGATAGTACCTCGCTAAGAGAGGACTTACTTTTGTCAATCATTAGACAACTCCATTGTGCTCATTCAGGAAGGAATAGATAAGAGATTTAGGCACACAGAGGCAGAATGAACAGATAGATATTTCACTCAATCCCGAGTGTTTCCCTTAGATTTCCTTTTAAACATTCTTGATAATTTTTGTAATTTGATCTAGTTATCAAATCATGGTTTTGTTCGGTATAAATATTTTTTGTTCGATGATCGAACATTATCTGGTATAGTTGTACGATCTTGATAAATCCTAAAACTTATCAATGTAAAAGAATATGAGTGATTATAAATAGATATGTAGAAAACTTACTTAGATGGGCAAATTATCCAAGCAAGTTAAAAATAATAGAATTAAGACTGAGATTGCAGAATCAAACGTGCAAGTTCTAAATCATCGGGATAGGTAATTTTTATATTATCCGAACGACCCATTACGACCTGTACAGTTTCACCCATATACTCGAGTGCACTTGCCTCATCGGTAATAGTGACATCATTTTCTAAAGCATGTTCAATTGCTTTTTTTAGTTTACCGATTTTAGTAATTTGAGGCGTTTGAGCTTGCCATAATAAATCTCGGCTGACTGTTTTATCAATTTGATTGCCTGACTTAACCTGCTTTAAAGTATCACGAACAGGAATTGCTAAAATAGCACTCTCATTTGATTCAATTGCATTTGCCACAAGTGCATTTAAACAACCAATGGTTACACAAGGGCGAGCCGCATCATGCACAAGGACCCAATCATTTTCATCAGCAAAATTTAAAAGATGATTTAAAGCATTTAAAACTGAATGAACTCGCTCAGCTCCACCTATGCAAAAATGCGCCTTATCTATATTTTGAAATGCCAGAGTCTGGGCAAAGGTATCTTGTGTACCAATTGCCAAAACATAACCATTTAATGGAAGTTGGCTTATACGGCCAATCGTATGTTCTAAAACAGTCCTATTCTGAATATATTGATACTGCTTCAATTCAGTTTTAGAAAAACGACTTCCTGATCCTGCAGCTGGAATCACTGCCCACAATTTAGTCTGGGATATCTGGGGATGCAGGTGTCTCATTCGTTTCCAAATCAACTTTAGCGTTCGGGTCAATATAAATAGGTTTGTAATGCGTACTGATCGTACTCATTTGAACAAATGTCTCGTGAGGTTTAACCAAACCAAGATCAAGGCGGGCATGTTCTTCTATTGCTTCTGTACCATTTTTCAGGTCAAAAACCTCTGCTGCCAAAATACGGTTTCTTTCTTTAAGCTCTTCATTTACCTCAGCTTGTTGCTGAATTTGTTGCATGAGAGCTTGATGAGGGATATAGCCACCCTCACCTAACCAAAATTGATATTGCAGGATAGCTACTAAAACAATAACAAGTAGCAATATCAGTTTGCTTGAAGTGGATCGAAATACTTCTAACATATCATTAAGATTTTTAATTAAAAACTTTCGTTAAGAGTTTGTATTATATAGTAATTAACAAGTAGCATGCGCAATTCCTGCAAAAATTTAAGCAAAATTATTAATGGGCATATTACTTTAATTGACCATTGTGACATGTTTCATTTTGTCAAAAATGAATAGAATTTGAAAGGGAAATAATATTTATAAGTACAACTGTTTATAAATCACTCTACCCACAAAAAAATCATTCTAAGTATGAGAAATTTATGCTGAGAAAAGTTTATGGTTAATTTTCATTATTTACCCGTGTAAATTGTTGCTCTAACATGGTGTTGCCCCATTGGTCTCCTTCCCATTCATTAGTGAGTTTAAAACCAAAAATTTCATAAAGTTTTCTTGCTGCACTAAGGCCACTAAATGTCCATAATTGAACAGCAGAGAATTGCTTTTCATCACAAAAGTTTATTGCTTCTTTTAATAGTTTTTTGCCGATTCCCTGTCCTCGACAATCGTCACTTAAAATAAACCACCGAAGATGAGCCTCGTTATTCCCCAAATCTTCGCCATCAATCGCAACAGACCCCACAATTTTATTATTTTTTATTGCCAACCAAATATTATTAGAGTCTTTATAAAGACGGTTAGAGAACTCAGCTAAATTGGTAGCCACTTTTCCTTCAAAAAAAGGTCCAAAATTATAATTTTCATAATAATAAGTACCATGCATTTCTGCGATTCTGCCAATCATACCTGCGCGGTAGCCACTCACAATTTGAATAGTATTGTTATCTATAAGATCTTTATTATCTCGACAATTTACTAAAGATTCAGCATAGGCTGTCAAACCTTGAGCAATAACAAGTTGTTCAGAAGATTTTAATTTTTCAATGGCTTGAATAACTCGCATTTCTCCATAATTATTAATTTTTCTTAAAGTATCCACTCCTTTCGGAGTGAGTTTAATCACTTTTAATCTAGCATCATTCTTATCTTGCTCCTCTTTAATCTCACCCGCCTTAATGAGTTTAAGCAACATTCTACTCACACTTGATTTCTCTAGACCTAAAAGCCGTCCTAATTGTACAGCGGTTAGAGAACCTCTATTTTCAAGCTCAAGTAAAGAATGAACAGCTGACGGAGAATAATCAGTAGCAGCAAGAGTTGAACTCATAAAACCTAATTCACGAACCATGATTCGAGATGAACTACGGATTTCATCAATAATTTTTTGGTCAATCATCACTACACACTCAACATATAGTTGTACAATACAACCATATTTGTAAAAAAGAAGTCAAGATTTTCTTCTCTTTTAAAACCAGCTTAAAAAGAATAAAAGCCCTCTTTCGAGGACTTTTATAAATCGTTTTCTTATGTGAGTTTAAATCAGAAATTATAACGAACACTCAGCGTTGCATTTCGTGGTGTGCCCCAATTCATTGAGTTAGCACCAATACCTTCATAATATTTTTCATCAAAAATATTATCGATATTCAATTGAAGCTTGATATTTTTATCCACTTGATAGCCAAGCATCGCACTTGCTAAAACATATGCATCTTGCTCAATACGAGAGCTTCCACTACCCGTATAGTATTTACTCTTATAATTTAAACCAAGCCCTGCACTCCATTGATCAAGTTTGTACTTAACAAATAGATTCGAGGTTGTTCGAGAGTTTGTCGTATTAACCTTTGTGCCCTGTGCATCTTTTGCTTCAAAATTAGCAATACCAAAGTTAATACCCCAATTGTCGTTAATCTCACCATCAGCTTCAAACTCAAAACCTTTACTTTTAACCCCATCTACAGCGCGATAGGCCTGCTCTGTAGTTTGTGTACCATTACGGACAATAAATACTCCCGGTATCGATTCAGCAAAATTAGATTGTTCTATTCGGAATACTGACAATGCTGTATTTAAACGCCCTCCAAACCATTCACTCTTTAAACCAGCCTCATAACTCTTACCAGTAATCGGATCTATATATTGATCATTTATATCTTTACGTTCTTGAGGTTTAAAAATTTCTGTATAACTCGTATACACAGAATGATCTTGGGCAAAATCATAAATAGCGCCAACATATGGTGCTAATTCATTGTTAAATTCACGGTTACCTTTATCATTTTCAGACTTATATTCCCAGTTAGATAAACGTGCACCAGCAATAATTTTCAAAGGATCCAAAATCTGAAATTTTCCAGCAATATAAGCGGCAGTTTGTGTGGTTTCATTTAGCGCATTTTTACCGTTTAAAACAACAGGCTGAAGCAACTCTTGAGCCATATCATTATAATTAAGTGGTCCACCTAAATATTTCTCAATGTCTTGGTTTGTGTTAGATCCACCAAAAATATCTTTTGTCTTTTCATTTTT
Source organism: Acinetobacter sp. ACIN00229 (assembly GCF_016106645.1). Lineage (NCBI taxonomy): Bacteria > Pseudomonadati > Pseudomonadota > Gammaproteobacteria > Moraxellales > Moraxellaceae > Acinetobacter > Acinetobacter sp. ACIN00229. The sequence goes on along the minus strand of NZ_JADWOM010000026.1, from coordinate 37,723 downwards.
ATTCCACGATCCACCAATAATGATTTCTTGTGGACGATTAAAAATCGTAAATGGAGCATTGATAAAAACATCAATATTGTTTTCTTCATTTGCAGCTTTTGCGCCATATACTGAGACATTATCCTTACCCTCTTCATTTTTTAATGGACTGGTATTGGTTGCCTTGTCTACTTTTCCAGCTGTATATAGCAACATAGAAGCTGTATCTTCTTTACGGAAGGTATAAGCAATATTTAAATTAACGTCATTAAATAAATTCTGCTTTAAGTTCGCAAATACTGCCGTTGTATTTACATCCCAATAAGTCCAAGGTGCACTTACTGTTAAGCTTCTAGAAAAATTGGTACGAGTCCCATCATTATAAAAAGCAGGTGTACCGCCCCAACGAATACCATCACGATGTAACTCTTGATAAGTTGCACCAAGTGACATGCTTGTTTTATCACTCAAATCATAATCAACCGCACCATAAAATACATTGCGTTCTTTCTCATAGAAATCCATAAATGATTTTTCATCAGAATGTTTTACAAACATGCGACCACGCAATGATCCATCTGCATTAAGTGGCGTGGAAACATCTGCTGAGCTACTCCAAGAGTTCCATGAGCCTAAAGATGTGCTGACATTACCAGTGAGTTCTTTTGAGTTTGCATGTTTCCGAATCATATTCAGGGCCATTGCTGGATTACCCGCACCCGTGGTTAGGCCACTTGCACCCTTTACGACTTCGATACGATCATAAATATCTAGATCAAGATCGCCTATACTTAAGTTGGTTGTGCTAGGCATTCCATCTAATAAGTAATAATCCACCTCAAAACCACGTGCATAAACTTTTTGACGCTCATCGGTACGTGAGGTTGAAACACCCGTAATATTATTCATTAAATCTTGAAAGGAATCGATTTTTCGATCATCTAAATATTCACGGGTTAAAACTTTGACTGATTGAGGAGTTTCACGAAGAGATAAATTTAATTTTGTAGAAGTATTTGTGCTTTTTGCTGTATAGCTCTCTGAACCTTCAGTAACGGCCGGATTTTCTTGTTCTGCTTGTACTTTTATCGTTGCTAAAGTAGTTGTTTCGGTTTGTTCTGCATAAACAAATGAAGGTACCGTTAAAGCCATAGAAATTGCTAAAGGATGAACTCTAAATGCTTTTCTAAAGGGCGGATTGTACATAAGAAAATTCCATAATAACCAATGTGCTGAACCATGTTTTTAGCCTTCCACTACCTTGTTCCTTGTTACACAGTAGTAAAAGTTCGGCACAAAAATTAACATGAATGATAATTGTTATCAACTTTGAGTTAATAATTATTCTTATTTATTTAATTTAAATTACCAATCCATCATTGCATTAAAGAATTGCTATCCACACATCAAAATTTGAATTTCTAATAGATTGAATACTGATTTTGTTCAATCATGGTGCTGAAACCATGAGCTTTATATTATTGATCCAAAAAAATATAAACCAATTTTCAAATTCAAATTGACTGTGGAACTGCTCATGAACATGAGAAATAAAAAACTACACAGTATTTTCTTTTATATTTTATTATTCTTCATAAATCTCATGAAAGAGAATAAAGGTATAAACTGTAGTGCACAAAATTTTAGCGTTTTCTTTAGTAAGCTTAGGTTTAAGCGCTTGTGATCACCCTACTGATGATAGCCCTTCAAAAATAATTAATATGGAGAGCAATCATAAACAATATACACCTGCTAACCCTTATATATTTGAATATAATGATATTGTTTACAGTCTAAAAGCTGGACAGCCCCAAGATACTTCCCATATAAAATTTAAAAACTTATTAAAAAAAATTCCCTCTAATGATAATAATTTAGATATTTTAAAAACTAAACGCAAGGTGCTTATTCACTTAGGTTGCCTTAAAGAAGCGTATATAGTTACCGAAAAAATTTTAAATAAAACAGATAGTTCACAACTACAAGAGATGCAATGTATTTTCTTAAGAAAAATGAAAAAAGATGCTCATGAAATAAAAGAATGTTATGAAAAAACGGCTCATAGCTATTTAAACGAAATAAATTTAATTCCAAAGGCAGCCATACGATATCAATATGCACTGTGGGGCCATTATGCAGCGATGTTTCATGCGGGTCATATAGAATATAAAGATAAACTTCAAGAAATCGTTGATTATCATCACATTGAAGATCATAAACGAACATATCAACAAATGTATGAAAATATACTGAATCCAAGTGTTTTTCAAAAACGTTTAGACACTATTCCCTACAGTCCTGATTGCCACTAAGTCATATTCGCAATTATTGCTAATTAATCATCATAGTTCAGATCATCCTCATCAACATTGATATAATCTGGTTGAGGGTCTTTATCAAATTGTACAGCACGTATTTTAACCTCACTTAAAATTTTCGCCTTCCCTACCCTATGCATACCATCCATTATTCTCCCTTGTGAGCATATTATTATTGGATAAGACAAATCTGCTTCTTGAATTAATATCATATGATCAATGATATCTTGAGTAGTGGGATGAGAATCTGGATACCAGTATGGTTCATTTAATTCTTTTATTTCTGATAGCAAAATTTCTTTTACTTTAAAATTTCTAGTTAATGCTACTAAATTATCTACATCCCAAATATAAGTATCATTTTCAACTTTTCTAAAATGATATTGCTTTCTCATCATATAAAATTCGCTTAAAATACAATAATATTAAAATATATCATATACATATTAAGACCAAACATTTTAAAAATTGACAGACTAAATTTAATCCATACAGATCAAAATTTTTATCTTATTTGATAACTTTAAAATCATTTTTTCTTAGTGTTATTTCTACGATTGAAGCTTCAACTATATGTTTATTTTAATGAATATTTTTAATAGTAGAATTTATACAAAATCACATAAAGTTCGAATTTTTAACTAACAACTACTTAAAAAGTATATTTTTTCTATTTTTAATTTGCTAAGAATTTTATAAAGACTTCATATACCTATTAAAAAGGAGAAAAAATGGATTTTTTTAATATTTTCATAGGTGACACGACTTGGACCTTTATTTTAGAAATCTTGGTTCGATGCTTTATTATGTTTATCATTATTATTAGTTTTTTAAGACTATCAGGTAAACGTGGTGTTCGCCAACTCTCCCTTTTTGAACTCGCAATTATTTTATGTTTAGGCTCGGCTGCTGGTGATCCAATGTTTACCAAGGATTTACCTATTTCTCATGCTTTTGTCGTATTTATCGTTATTCTTTTTCTCTATCGTCTTGTAACTTGGGCGATGGTGAAACATAAGAAAATTGAAGACCTATTAGAAGGAAGAGCTCTCTGTGTAGTCAAAGATGGACTTTTAGTTTACAAAGATTTCCAGAAACAATCATATTCACATGATGAGTTTTTCTCAGAAATGCGCCAACAAAATGTTGAACATTTAGGCCAAGTAAGAACAGCTTTATTGGAGTCTGACGGTATCCTGAGTTTACTTTACTATGAAGATGAAGAGGTAAAATGGGGACTCCCCCTATTCCCAGATGCTTATTGCAAAGCTGACACACTTAAAATCAATACTTTTTATTCATGCATGAAATGTGGTGAAACTAAAATTCTAAATACACTCGATCAAGAATGTTCTCGTTGCAAACACCATAGTTGGGCTAAGTCGCTAAAGACCCGTCGTCTAGGATAATAAAAAAGGTGCTATTTCCCATTAAAAGAGAGAAATAGCACCTTAAAATGTTAAAAAACTAATTTTAACTTTTTATTTAAAGATTAGTTTAAACCTTTAAATTCAGCTTTACCGCGGTAAGCAGCTTTAGTCAATTCTTCAATACGAAGTAATTGGTTGTACTTAGAAACACGGTCAGAACGGCAAAGTGAACCAGTCTTAATTTGACCAGCCGCTGTACCTACTGCTAAATCAGCAATAGTTGAATCTTCAGTTTCACCAGAACGGTGAGAAATTACAGTTGTATAACCATTTTCTTTAGCAAGGTAAATTGCATCAAGAGTTTCAGTCAAAGTACCAATTTGGTTGTATTTGATTAAGATAGAGTTACCTACTTTCTCATTAATACCACGTTGTAAAATCTTAGGGTTTGTAACGAACAGATCATCACCAACCAATTGGATTTTGTCACCAAGGATAGATGTCAAGTAAGACCAACCTTCCCAATCTGACTCATCTAAACCATCTTCAATTGAGATAATTGGATATTGGTTTACAAGGCCTGCCAAATAGTCAGAGAACTGGTTGCTTGTGAATGCTTTATTGCCTTCACCCGCAAGAACATATTGACCATTTTTGTAGAATTCTGAAGATGCACAGTCAAGCGCCAACATAATATCAGAACCAGCTTTGTAACCAGTTTGACCGATAGCTTCAAGAATAACAGTGATTGCTTCTTCGTTTGAACGTAAGTTTGGTGCAAAACCACCTTCATCACCTACAGCAGTGTTTAAACCTTTTTTGTTTAAAACTGATTTTAGTGAGTGGAAAATTTCAGCACCAGCACGTAATGCTTCAGCAAATGAAGTGAAGCCTACTGGCTCAATCATAAACTCTTGAATATCAACGTTGTTGTCTGCATGCGAACCACCATTGATGATGTTCATCATTGGTACAGGCATAGTCAAAATCGTTTGACCACGTAAGTCAGCGATATATTGGAAAAGAGGAATTTTCTTTTCATCAGCAGCAGCGCGCGCAACAGCTAGTGACACAGCCAAAGTTGCATTTGCACCCAATTTTTCTTTGTTTTCAGTACCATCAAGTTCGATCATCGTATTATCGATGTCTTTTTGTTCAAATACTGATTTGCCCACTAAAGCGTCACGGATAATCGTGTTTACGTTGTTAACCGCAGTTTTAACACCTTTACCTAAGTAACGTGATTTATCACCGTCACGTAGTTCTAAAGCTTCACGAGAACCAGTTGAAGCACCAGATGGTGCACATGCACGACCAACAACCCCAGATTCTAAAATTACGTCTGCTTCGATGGTTGGGTTACCACGAGAGTCCAAAATTTCACGTGCACGGATGTCAACGATTTGGCTCATGAACAATTCCTCTGTTGAATGAATATGAGCTGCGATTAAAGCAGCGTAAATGAGTAAAAACTCAATGGGTGTCTAACTTTTTGAATCCTTTAACCAAAGTATCCAATTCTTTTATTTGTGCCAAGAATGGCTCAAGCTGTGACATGCGTAATGCACAAGGTCCATCGCATTTTGCATGTTCTGGGTCTGGATGACCTTCCAAGAACAATCCAGCCAAGCCTGTTGCCATTCCAGCGCGTGCTAAAGTTGTAATTTGAGCACGACGTCCACCTGCCGAGTCAGCACGACCACCAGGAGTTTGCAACGCATGTGTTACATCGAAGAAAACAGGAACATTCATTTCTTTCATGATGTCAAAACCAAGCATGTCTACAACAAGGTTGTTATAGCCAAATGCTGAACCGCGCTCACAAAGAATTAGTTTATCGTTTCCTGCTTCTAAACATTTATTCAGGATATGACGCATTTCATGAGGTGCTAAAAACTGAGCTTTCTTAATGTTAATAATAGCCTGTGTTTTTGCCATCGCTTCAACAAGATCAGTTTGACGACTTAAGAAAGCCGGTAACTGAATAATATCAGCTACTTCTGCAACTGCTTCAGCTTGGTGTGGCTCATGAACATCGGTAATGATAGGAACATTAAAATGTTTTTTAATATCGCCTAACCATTCAATACCTTTTTCAAGTCCAGGACCACGGAACGAATGCAGACTAGAACGATTTGCTTTATCGAAACTCGCTTTAAATACATAAGGAATATCTAAGCGTTTGCAGATATCAACATAAGTTTCTGCAATTTCGAAAGCTAAATCTTTTGATTCAAGTACGTTCATTCCGCCAAATAATACAAATGGCAAATGATTTGCCATTTGTATATCGCCTAAACGTACAACTTCTTGTGGTTTTAATTGTGACATTTAAACTTTCCCAGTTTATTTAAAATCGCATTATTTACTTTTTTGATGCTGTGTTTTCGCAGCGTCAATAAAACTAGCAAATAATGGATGTCCATCACGTGGTGAACTTGTAAATTCAGGGTGGAATTGTACAGCAATAAACCAAGGATGTTCAGGAATTTCTACAGTTTCAACCAAATGTTGAGCCGAAGAGTAACCAGAAATCTTCATACCAGCTTGTTCAATCGCCTCAATGAAACGGTTATTCATTTCATAACGGTGACGATGACGCTCAGTAATTTCTGCTTTACCATAGACTTCACGTGTTTTAGTGCCTTCAACCAATTCAGATTTTTGTGCACCCAAACGCATAGTTCCGCCTAAATCAGACTCAACACTACGTTGTTGTAACTCGCCACGCTCATCTAACCATTCAGTAATTAAACCAATCAATGGATACTTCGTAGAACGGTTAAACTCTGTAGAAGATGCTTCTGGCATTGCTGCAACATGACGTGCATATTCGATTACAGCCAATTGCATGCCTAAACAAATACCTAAGAATGGAACTTTGTTTTCACGTGCATATTGAATAGCTTTCATTTTGCCTTCAGTACCACGCTCACCAAAGCCACCTGGGACTAAGATTGCGTCAGCTGTTTGCAAAATAGAAACGTCTTGGCTTTCAAGCTCTTCAGCATTGACATAGTCAATCTGTACTTTCACACGGTTTTTGATGCCTGCATGCAATAATGCTTCATTAACAGATTTATAAGCATCTGGTAATTCAACATATTTACCAACCATAGCTACACGTAAAGTGTATTCAGGATTGAGTAATGCTTCGACTACATTGTCCCAATCTTCTAGGTTTGCTTCTGGAAGATCATTAAATCCAAAACGCTCACAGATCAAGTCATCAACGTTTTGTTCATAGAACGTACGTGGAATTTGATAAATCGTTTTCGCATCTTTACATACCACAACGGCACGCGCTTCCACGTTAGTGAACAATGCAATTTTGCGTTTAGTATCAACATCTACATCATATTCAGTACGGCAGATTAAGATATCTGGCTGAATACCAATTGAAAGTAATTCTTTTACAGAATGCTGAGTTGGTTTCGTCTTAAGCTCTGCTGCCGATTTAATATATGGCAACAAAGTTAAATGCATAAGCATGGTACGTTTATGACCAAGCTCAACCATTAACTGACGAACTGACTCCATAAATGGAAGTGATTCGATATCACCAACCGTACCACCAATCTCAACGATTGCAACGTCGTAACCTTCACCAGCGCGAAGTACGCGTTCTTTGATATTGTCAGTAATATGTGGAATAACTTGAACCGTACCGCCTAAGTAGTCACCACGACGTTCTTTATTTAAAACATCTTGATAAACACGGCCACTAGTAAAGTTATTCAGTTTGGTCATTTTCGCACGACGTAAGAAACGTTCGTAATAACCCAAGTCTAGATCAGTTTCGGCACCATCCTCTGTGACAAAAACTTCACCATGTTGGAAAGGACTCATTGTCCCCGGATCGACATTAATGTAAGGATCCATTTTAACCATTGTGACTTTTAAGCCACGGGCTTCCAAAAGTGCAGCAACTGAAGCAGCAGAAATACCTTTACCTAGCGATGAAACCACACCACCAGTAACAAAAATAAAATGGGTCATTAAGTTTCTCGTACAATCAAGCCGAAATCGGCCTACAATGTTGGGCAATTTTACTGTACTCTGCCCCTATAAAGCAAAGTCAAACCGCACCAATTCAAAGATCATTAAACAACTGGCTATTCTATCAGCATTTTTAATAAAAAATTAGGTCAATCTCACATGATTTTTTCATTCTCTTTTGCTGTTATAATGCAAGCTCCTCAATTAAATGTTGTTTAGGACAATGGCAAATAAAAAACTTTTAATCTGTGCTGCTATTGCGGCTGGACTATTGTTAACCGCATGCGTCAAAAAAGAAACACCAGAAGAAGAGCAAGAAAAGGTTGAAACTGCTGTTTCAGAACCTAAACCTGCTGAACCTGCAAAATTTGAATCTTTAGAAAGTGTTAAAACTGAAGAAGCTCAAACTCAGGAACCAACGCAAGTTGAAGTTCATCACGAAGAAACAGCGAATACTACAACTGAAATTCGCCGTGAAACTCGTCCTGCCCATTCTGAGCAAAATTCACAAACAACTGTTTCTGAACAACCTAAAGCAGAGCCGAAGCCTAAGCCAGAACCTAAACCTGAGCCAAAAGCAGAGCCAAAGCCTGAGAAAGCTCAGTCTAAACCTGCTAAGCCAGCAGAACCATCTCAAACTGAAGATGATGCTGTTGCCGCTGCAATTGCTGCTGCTACGCCAGCGCTTAAAAACTAAGTTATCGTATGAATATGCCCAAATTAAACACTTGATTTGGGCTTTTTAAATATTATTAAAATTATCAATTCACTCATTAGTTTCACTTTTTTATTCCAATTTGTCTTTAAGGTTTCCCTAGATATCAATTCAGGACAACCTACTTCTTTTACTTCAAAAAACATTGACGCTCCCTATTCCGAGATGTAATTTTTAATCAAGTTCCTTTTTGGAACTTTAATTAAAAGAAGATTGGAGCTTAAAATGAATACCGTATCAAATCGCTTGCCTGCCTCATTTCCAGTCCGTCGTATGGACTATAATTTTGAAAATGTACCTCGCTATTGGTGTAATAATGAACCCACTTTTACACATTATTTTACGGGTTTATCTACATTGTTCCCCGAGGGTGAATCATATTTTGTTCGTTCAGTTCGAGCATTACGCGCAAAAGCAAAGTCGAATGAACTTCTAGATCGTGAAATTAGTGCTTTTATTGGTCAAGAAGCAATGCATTCTAAAGAACATCATGCTTTTCATGTGAGTGCACAACAACATGGTTTAGATCCAGAATCTTTAGAAAAAGTAACGGGTATTGTTTTAAAGAGTATTGAAAAAGTTTTTAGTAAGAAATGGAACCTACTTGTAACGGTAGGCCTTGAACACTACACCGCTGTACTTGTAGTAAGCATGATGCAGTCTGTTAATGAACTGATGACAGACTCAACGATTCGTAACTTATGGTTATGGCATAGTATTGAAGAAACTGAGCATAAAGCTGTAGCCTTTGATCTTTATGAACACTTATATGGAAGTGGGCTAAGCGCATATCTCCCACGTATCACCGTCTTTACTTTAAGTTTATTTTTAATTACTGGCTTCTCAACAATCTATCAATTCGTTCTTATGAAACGGGATCGTCAACTTCTTAATTTTAAATCTTGGCGTAAGTTTCTTGGTTTTATGACAACACAATATAAAGTTCTAACTCCGAAATTTTTTGACTATTATCGCTTTGACTTTCATCCTAACCAAACTGACGAAAAAGATCTGGTTGCCAGTACTAAAATCAAAATTGGACTAAAAAATTCAAAATTACTTTTATCCTGATCCGATAAAACAATAAAGCCCATCTATTGAATGGGCTTTATTGAACCAATTACGGCAACATAATCACTGCTTATGATCAACCATAAAATAATTCGATATTAATTTGGCTGCCCATGAAGTACTTTTCCAACCTTCGTAAAAACCACAATGACTTCCCTTTTTAGTGGTTACCACTGCAATATTACTCATTTGCTGAATAGTTTCTTTATACGGCTCTAAATTTTTAATAGAACATACTGGATCATCTTCAGCATTAAGAATCATTAATGGAATTTTGACATTTTCAAATACATAAATTGGATTAATTGCCTGACAATAACTTTGATAGTCCTGAAAACCTGCCATTTCAAAGTATTCTTTTTCAAACTCTTCGAGACTCGTCGTTGCAAGAACTTTTTCTAAAGAAGCAACCTGATTCCAAGTACTTTGATAAGGATGAATAAAATATTTGAATAACTTTTTGGTCATCATTTTGCTATAAAACGGGTGAACATTTTTAAAACCAATCTCAGTGTTGTAGCCTGGGCACATTGCAAAAGCAGCTTTAAATGGTGTGTCAGTGCCTTGCTCACCCAAATAACGAACTAACAATCCTGTGCCAGCAGAAGAACCAACTGCATACAAATCCGATTCAGGAAACAAACTTTGAATATGCGTAAGCTGCTCTTTAAGATCACTTGTTGATCCGAAAAGAGAAATCTGTGGTACAGGCATAGGTAAACCCGCATGCCCACGGCGTAAGCATAGTGCTATTCTCCATCCCGTATATTGATGAATATCTCTCACCAATTCACGCATACTTTCAGGTGTTCCTGTAATGGTGTGCATGATAACCACCGTGGGAGTATCTTTCGGAAGATTATAGCCATACCATGCAATTGCAGTTACGCCACCATCTTTCATGCTGAGTTGCTCAATACGGTCATATTCAAGCTTGATGGTTTTTTTTCTAATAATATCGAAATATAAAAGATGGACATGATTGTTAGTTAACCATGGTGTAGGACGATATTTCTGCTTAAGTTGGGGCAACTTATCCAAAACATCTTTAATTTTCCCTTGTGGGTCATAATAGATTTTTGGCTGTTCAGCACCGAGTACTGAGTCAAACAATTCCGAACCGAAAGCTTTAATTTTATTTAAAGTAGATATGCCCATATCCAATCACGACCTCTGATTATGAGTTAAATGATTGCCGCACTAATGCTGCAACCTGCTGTCCCCAAATTGCATAAATTTCTTTGCTTGGATGAAAGCCATCACTTGCCATAGGCAGATTCAAAGCTTGAAAACTTTCAATATCATATTGAATGAATCTAAATTGGTTTTGTGCTTCTACCCAGTTATATAACACTTGATTCATTTGTTCCGCGTATTTTCCAAACAACCAAGCCAATGGATTGGGTAAAGCTGGAAAATGTTGCATGGGCGGAACGCCTGAAACAATAATGAGTTTAGGCTGAAAACGTGCTTGTATATATTCAAATAATTGCTTTTGTTGTTTTATCCATGAGTTCGCCGACGTCAATTTTGTCACATCATTAACGCCAATAGATGTAACAACAACATCATAATTTTGCGGCTCTAAATACTGTAAAGCTTGAAAAACCTGCTTAGTAGTATCACCTGTTTTTGCATGAAGTTTCCAATTTATCAAATATTGATCTTGTAACTCAGAAATAATTGCGCCAGATAAAGCATCTTGTTGTGTTTCAACGCCAACTCCCGCTGCGGCAGAGTCTCCTAAAATAAGCAGAGACAATGGTCTGCCCTTACCAACCATGCCTTCTCTTTCACCACTGGCTTCTAGCAAGCGTGGTGTATTCTTACGAACCTTTGTTCCCTGCACAAAAATTACAGGTAACAATGCTAAAGTTGAAAGTTTTAACCACATTCTATTAGTCTCTATCTTACTTAGGCTATTTACTAAAATTATTGCGGTTGAAACTTGGCAATTCTTATACCCATTTGTTCAGCCAATGCTGCTAAGCCACTCATTGGACGAATCATTACTTCAAAATCAATAATTTTGCCTTGTTCATTAAAACGAATCATATCAATACCTTTTAATGATTTTCCACTGACATTGGCACTAAACTCAAGCACTACATTCTCACCATCTTCTGTATAGAACTCACGATGATATGTAAAGTTTTCGAACACTTGGATGACATTGGTAAGAATGAAGAAAACGACCTGCTTACCTTCATAAGGTTTATAGGCAACTGGTGAACGAAAAACCACGTCATCTGCCAGTAAATCATTTAGATCAGACAAGTTACCTGCCTGAACCATTTGATGCCATTTTTCTAAAGACTGTTTTGTAGTTTCAAGTGTCATTGTTATTTTATCCCGTAATTTAACCAATAAAGTTAGGGGCATTTCCGTATAAAGAAATGCCCCACAAAATTTATAGTACTGCTGCTAGTTCAGCACCTTGACGTATTGCACGTTTTGCATCTAGCTCTCCCGCTTCTTTAGCACCGCCAATTAAATGAACATTTTTTCCATCTGTTTTTAATTGGTCATACATTGCAGTGAAAGATTCTTGACCCGCACAAATCACAACATGATCAACTTCAAGCACACTTGGTTGCCCATCTATAGTGATATGTAAGCCCTGATCATCTACTTTGTTGTATTGAACCCCTGCAAGCATTTTAACTTGGCGATTTTTAAGGCCTGCACGATGAATCCATCCTGTAGTTTTACCTAAACCGGCACCGACAACAGCAGTCTTACGTTGCAGTAAATAGATTTCTCGTTCAGAAGTCTCAACTTTTGGCTGCTTTAAACCACCTACATGCTCATATTGAGTATCAATTCCCCATTCTTCATAAAACTTTTCTGGGTTTAAACTGCCACTTTCACCTTCGTGAGTGAGATATTCTGCCGTATCAAAACCAATACCACCCGCCCCAATAATGGCTACACGCTGTCCCACTGGCACACGTTCTTTTAAAACTTGTAAATAGCTGAGAACTTTAGGATGATCAATACCTTCAAATTGTAATTGACGAGGCGTTACACCAGTTGCAACCACAATTTCATCAAAATTTGCTTGGCTTAATTCTTCATAAGTTGCTTTATGATTCAAAATCAACTCAATGTTTGGTCGTAACTCAATTTGGCGAGCAAAGTAGCGTAAGGTTTCATAGAACTCTTCTTTTCCAGGAACAGTCTTTGCAATATTAAATTGGCCACCAATTTGATGACTAGCCTCAAAAATTTTAACTTGATGTCCACGGTCAGCTGCATATACAGCAAAACTTAAACCCGCAGGTCCCGCCCCAATAACAGCAATATTCTTTTGGACTTGTGCATCTTTAAAAATAAGTTCAGTTTCATAACATGCACGCGGGTTCACTAAACAAGTTGCGATTTTCATTGAGAAAATATGATCTAAACAAGCTTGGTTACAGCCAATACATGTATTAATTTCATCACTACGGCCTTCGCTTGCCTTCAATACAAACTCAGCATCAGCGAGCATTGGGCGTGCCATAGACACCATATCAGCATGACCGGATGCCAACACATGTTCAGCCATTTCTGGTGTATTAATTCGGTTAGAAGTAACTAAAGGAATAGAGACTTCACCTTTAAGTTTTTCAGTAACCCACGTAAACGCAGCACGAGGAACTTTGGTCGCAATTGTTGGGATACGAGCTTCATGCCAGCCAATCCCTGTATTAATAATAGTTGCACCTGCTTTTTCAATTTCTTTTGCAAGCTGAATCACTTCTTCAATACTTGAACCACCTTCAACTAAATCAAGCATCGATAGACGATAAATAATGATAAAGTTTTCACCTACTAATGCCCGTGTACGTTTTACAATTTCGATAGGAAAACGAATACGGTTTTCATAACTACCGCCCCATTCATCATCACGATGATTCGTACGCGCGGCAATGAACTCATTAATTAAATAACCTTCAGAACCCATGATTTCCACACCATCATAACCCGCATACTGAGCAAGTTTGGCGCAGTTTGCAAAGTCATCAATGGTCTGCTGCACTTCGGCAGAACTTAAAGCTTTTGGCTTAATTGGGTTAATCGGTGCTTGAATTGCTGAAGGAGCAACGTTGTTTGCCTGATAAGAATAACGCCCAGTATGTAAAATCTGCATTGCAATTTTACCGCCAGCTTCATGAACAGCTTGGGTAATCACTTTATGTTTTTCAGCTTCTTCAACTGTATCTAACTTCGTACCATGGCTAAATACAACACCATCATCATTCGGAGAAACACCACCAGTTACAATTAAACCCACATCACCTTTTGCACGCTCAGCATAAAACGCAGCCATGCGTTCATATCCCTGTGGTGCTTCTTCTAAACCAATATGCATAGACCCCATAAGCACACGGTTTTTTAAAGTAGTAAAGCCTAAATCAAGTGGCTTCAATAAATGCGGATAAGCTGACATATTTTCTCCTTTGGCTAGCAATAAGCTTGCTAATGCAACTTGTTGCATTAATTTATAATCAAATTTTGACTTTTATGCAACATGTTGCATAATCTCATCAGTCACACTTTACTTTTGCTTACAAACCGGATTGCTATGTCACTTCCTCATGTTTTATTAACCAGTTTGCTTGAACGACCAAGTACAGGGTTCGAACTTGCCCGCCGGTTTGACCGTTCAATCGGTTTTTTCTGGAATGCTACCCATCAGCAAATTTATCGTGAACTCAACCACATGCTAAAAAAGGGTTGGGTTTCAACGTTAGAAAATGAAATGGAAAATAGTCGAAAAAAAACCTATCAAGTTGAGCAATTGGGGCGTATTGAACTAGCTTCATGGATGACACAACAAAGTGAACCCGCGCAGCTTCGTGATGATTTAATGGTTAGATTGCGTGCTGAAGCACAATTGAGCAATAATCAGATATTACCTGAGCTGTTAAGACATCTTGGTTTACATCAAGAGAAACTAAAACTTTATCAAAGTATTTATGATAAGGATTTTAAAGATAACGATGATCTAGATAACCGTGTGTTATACATTCACAAAATGATCTTAGAACTTGGGATTACGATGGAAAGTGAATGGATCAAATGGTTGGAACAAGTCATCCCTCAATTAAAACGCTTTGCTCAAGATAGCGTAGCCGGAGAATAGTCATGCCATATTACACCATGCCCGATCGGGAAAATTTATTTGTTCGTCGTGTTGGTCGTGGTGAACCAGTTTTGGTTTTATCTGGTCTTGGCATGCAAAGTTGGCAATGGCTCCCTTTTATTTATGCAAACCGTAAAGATTATGAGTTTATCATTCCAGATTGGCGTGGTTTTGGTGGTTCAAAGAACTGTGCAATCCCTGAACAAGATGCAATTTCTAGCCACTGGCAAGATGTCGCCCATTTAATAGAACAATTAAAACTCGATAACTTTATCCTAATGGGTTATTCAATGGGTGCTACAACGGCCATGCATGGTATGAAGCATGCTCATCTAGCACAGCAATTAAAAGCCTATTTGCATATCGATCAAACACCAAAAATATCTGTGGATTCAACATGGGAATATGGCCTATTCGGCCCTCTACACCCTCAGTTCAAACAATTATTAAATGATATCTATCAATTATTATCAAAGCATAAAAATGCCAAATATCTTTATGAATTAGCGCTTCCAGATCGACAAGAACTGGTTCGTCTTTGGGTAGATTTTATTGAGTTACAAAGTAGCAATCCATTTAGCCCTTTAGTTTTTAAAACAGCACTAAAACAGCCTTTTCTACAAAAATACTTATTACCAATTCAGCGTTTAGATTATTTGTTTTGGTATGTCGAAAATTATCTTTATCACAATGAAGATTATCGTGAAGCTATTCAACAATTACAATGCCCAACAACCTTCTTTATTGGTCGCAACTCGACGCTTTATCCAGAAACTGGACAGACTCTTATTGCACATAGTGTTGAACACGCAAAAGCAATATATTTTGAGCGCTCAGGCCATACACCTTTATTAACCGAGCCGAAAAAATTTGGGCATGAAATCACTACATTCTTATCAGAACTAAAACATGCTTCTTAAAAAATAAAGGGATCTATTCGTAGATCCCTTTTTAAGTCGACAAATGATTAAGCAGAATGAGCTAACTCTTTCACTTTTAATTGCTCAGAAACACTTAACAAAAGTTGCTCGGTTTTTTCCCAACCTAAACAACCATCAGTTACTGACTGCCCATATGTCATATCACAAGAAATCTTTTGGCTACCATCAACCAAATGACTTTCAATCATGACACCCTTTACTTGGGTTTTTAAACGTTCAGCAACGATTTGCTGTAAAACTTCTGGCTGACGCAACGGATCTTTACTGCTATTGCCATGACTACAGTCAATAACTAATGTAGGAAGATTTTGTTTGTGTTTTTCTCGTATCGCCTGAATTGAAGCTAAATCGTAATTTGGCCCATGATTTGCTCCGCGCAAAATCAAGTGTGGTAATGGATTGCCAGCGCTCTGAATTACTGAAGGCAAACCTTGTTGATTCATTCCTAAAAATTGATGCTCATTTTGTGCTGACTGAATTGCATCTAATGCAATCTGAATTGAACCATCTGTACCATTCTTGAAACCAATACTGTATGGCATGTGGCTTGAGATTTCACGGTGAATCTGAGATTCACTCGTACGAGCCCCAATTGCGCCCCAAGCCAATAAATCATCAAAATAACCAGTTGCCATTGGGCTTAAAATTTCACTCGCAATGGGCAAACCCTTTTCAATAATTTGCAGGTAAAGTTCGCGAGACTTTTCTAAACCAAGTTGTAAATTTGATGAGCCATCTAAATTTGGATCGTACATGAAACCTTTCCAACCCACAGTTGTACGAGGTTTTTCAATGTATGCACGCATCACGATAAAAATCTGATTTTTTACTTTTTCTTGTAATTTTTGCAATCTTTCAGCGTATTCAAGTACTGCAACCGGATCATGAATTGAACAAGGCCCCGTAATTACCATTAACCGAGGATCGTTGCCGTTAAGAATATTTTGAATAGTTTGGCGATGTTCGGCAATTTGACGCACGAAAGAGTGTGCAAGCGGATATTTTGCTTTTAACTGGACAGGTAAACTAACTGGTGTTTCTTTTGTATTGCTTTGTGTCAATAAAGTATTTAGGGCATTCATTGGTTTTTCCTTGGGACTGCAATCTATTCAGTCCGATCATTTATTTGAGCGTTTTGGATCTATTCGTTGGTAAAGGTAAGCAAAAGTAAAACCAATAAAAGTTGCTAAAATACGAATAAGTCATGTTGTTCATTTTAAGTTCCTCAATTCAAAAAAGATAAAGCATAAAAAAACCTGATCGGGGTTGCCGATCAGGTATTAACTGTGATGGGCAACTTTCTCATGCCCGAATACGCTCAGGCAACTATCTAAATTGCCAAAAGTAATAGTAAGCGTTAGTGTTCACAGATAGATTTAACATCTTTATCTCAAATATTAAAAAAAATGTTCCTTAAATCTAAAATACGCATTGTTGAGAGCTTTGACAAGTCTTTTTTTAGAAAAAACTTCTTATTTTCACGCTTAAGATTTGATTCATTCATTGTGTTAACGAATCAGCCCTTGTGGTTGTAAAATAATTAAGCCAGCTCCACAAAGCACAATTAGACCACCCAATATATCCCATCTTGTTAATCCAACCTGATCCACAAAACGCAACCACATGAGAGCAGTAAAAATATAAATACCGCCATATGCAGCATAAATGCGCCCAGAAGCCGCTGGATGTAAAGTCAGCAGCCATACAAAGACAGCTAGACTTAAAGCTGTAGGTAGCCACAGCCAAGCAGACTTGCCTTCTCTTAAAATCAGATAAGGGAAATAACAACCAAGAATTTCAGCAATTGCTGTGATAATAAATAACCCGAATACACTTAGTATTCGGGTTATAGCAAGACTATCAATTAACATAACTTACGCTGGTTCTGCCGTATGATGATCTTCAAAAACTTCAAGTTTTAAGCCAACAGCTTTGCCATCTTCATTTTTCACTGATACAGCCACATTACCACCATGATCTGCAAGTTCGCCAAACAGAATCATTTCAGCTAGTGGTTTCTTCAAGTGTTCTTGAATGAGGCGTTGCATTGGACGTGCACCCATCAAGCGGTCATAACCATTTGTTGCCAACCAATCACGAGCACTTTGATCCACATCAAGTACAACTTGTTTGTCATCTAGTTGTGCTTGTAATTCTGTTAAGAATTTATCAACCACAGACTCAATCACAGTTGTTGGTAATGACTTGAATTGAATAACACTATCTAGACGGTTACGGAACTCTGGTGAGAAAGCACGTTTCATTGCTTCTTGGTTATCAGAACTATGATCTTGTTCAGTAAAACCAATACTCGCACGAGAAATACTTTCTGCGCCAATATTCGTAGTCAGGACAATAATAACGTTTCTAAAGTCTGACTTACGTCCGTTGTTATCCGTTAAAGCACCATGATCCATGATTTGTAGCAACAGATTAAACACATCTGGATGTGCTTTCTCAATTTCATCTAGCAATAAAACACAGTGTGGGTTCTTATGAATCGCATCAGTTAATAGCCCACCTTGGTCATAACCCACATAACCCGGAGGTGCACCAATCAAACGTGAAACTGCATGACGTTCCATATATTCAGACATATCGAAACGCACAAGCTCAACACCTAACAGCTTCGCAAGTTGCTTAGTCACTTCGGTTTTACCGACACCTGTTGGTCCAGCAAAAACAAAACTACCCACTGGCTTATCTGGTGATTTCAACCCAGCACGAGACAACTTGATCGCTGAGCCTAAAGCAGTAATTGCCTCATCTTGACCAAACACAACGCGTTTTAAATCACGCTCAAGATTTTCAAGCACTGACTTATCATCTTTAGAGACAGTTTTAGGCGGAATACGAGCAATCTTAGAAACGATATCTTCGATATTCTCTACCGTAATCAAACTATCATCGCTTTCAGCTTTCAAACGACGCTGAGCACCAGCTTCATCAATCACATCAATTGCCTTATCTGGCAAGAAACGATCATTAATGAATTTAGCAGAAAGCTCTACAGCTGATACCAAAGCCTTATCGTCATATTGTACGTGGTGGAAATCTTCAAATTTAGATTTTAAACCACGCAAAATATCAATTGTTTCAGCAATACTTGGCTCATTGACGTCAATTTTCTGGAAACGACGTGATAACGCATGATCTTTTTCAAAAACCTGACGATATTCTTGGAACGTCGTTGAACCGATACAACGTAAAGTACCATTAGCCAAAGCCGGTTTGATCAAATTCGAAGCATCCATTGTGCTGCCCATACTTGAGCCTGCGCCAATGATCATATGAATTTCATCAATGAATAAAATCGCATTTGGATTTTTCTTCAAAGCATTAAGCAATTGTTTTAAACGTTTTTCAAAGTCACCGCGATATTTGGTCCCAGCAACTAATGCTCCAATATCTAAGCTATAGACTTCAGCCTGACTTAAAGGTTTAGGCGCCTTACCATTCACAATTAACCATGCTAAACCTTCAGCAATCGAGGTTTTACCAACACCCGGATCACCAACAAGTAATGGGTTATTTTTGCGACGGCGGCACAGAATTTGTGCTGTACGCTCAATTTCTTTTTCACGGCCAATAAGTGGATCAGTTTTGCCTTTTTGCGCTTCAACATTTAAGTTCAGCGTATAAAGCTCTAATGGTCCTGCATTGCCCGCGCTAGTTTCACCCTCAATATCTTCAACTTCTTCTTCAACTTGAACTTCATCTTTACGTGTCCCATGAGACAAGTATTGAGTCAATGTCAATCGATTGATTTGATGACGTTTAAGCAAATACACAGCAAAAGAATCACGCTCTGAATACATTGCGACCAAAACATCTGCGCCTTCAACAGTACGATCGCCGCCACTTGATTGCACGTGGAAAATAGCACGTTGCAAAATGCGGTCGAAACTTTCTGTTGGATGAGGCGCTTGCTCGCTATTTTCGCCAAGCTTAGGAGTATGTTGTTCTACATATTCTTCTAATTCTTTACGTAAAGAAACTATATCAGCCCCACATGCTTTTAAAGCATTCACGGCCGAATCGTTGTCGAGTAGTGCTAATAATAAATGTTCAACTGTAAGAAACTCATGTCTCTTTTGACGAGCCATGCTAACAGCCAAACGTAATGATACTTCTAATTGACGACTGAGCATGTAACCCCCTTATGCTTTAGGCTCAATCTGGCAAAGTAATGGATGACCTTGCGATCGAGCGTAATTATTAACAAGGTTTGCTTTGGTCTCCGCGATGTCTCTTGGATATACCCCAGCAATACCTTTACCTTCATAGTGTACTGTTAGCATTACTTGAGTTGCTTGGTCAAGATTCATTGCAAAGTATTGTTGTAAAATTTCAATTACAAAGTCCATTGGCGTGTAATCATCATTCATTAATACGACTGCATACAATGGCGGACGCTTGAGTTCAGGAGGTGCTGTTTGTACAACAACCTCTCCGTCATGATCTTCGTTTTGCGAATCACTTAAGCGTGGATGGAAGTGCCAATCGACATAACCAGACTGCTGAAAAGAAGCCTTAATATCTTTTAAGTTTGTTTGACGCTTATTTGTTCGCATAGGATGTTACTATTGTGAATTTGCTTCAGCTTGAGGAATTTCTGCCACGAAAGCAGAAGATGTTTCGACAGGTTTACCGCGCTGCCAACTAAAACGTTTAATAACTGGTGTATCAGAGCCGCCTGTTAAACGTACCTCAATAAATTGAGGTGTAAAACCTTTAGGCATCGTCCAACGACCTGTTAAGCGCTCGAAGTCACTAAAGTTAAAGCTTTTAGCTTCAAGTGGTACAACTAAAACTTCTGTATCTTTAATGAGTCTTATCTCAATTGATCCTGAAGCACGGCGCTTACTTGGGCTTACCTGTACTAGATCCAACTGATATTCATAAGCATTTTCAGGCAAAGGTTTGATTGCCAAATTTTGAATGGTCAAACTTAAACCACCACGCTGCCTCAAGATATCTCGGTAGATATTACTCATACCTTCTTGCTGCGTTTTATCAGCGTTGGCCTGATTAAGAGCTTCAAACAGATCATTTGCATTTGTTACAGCAACATCACGCTCTTGTACCGCAGCGTTCAGGCTTTTATTAACCGCATCTAAAGCTGTTTTCTGCTTTTGCACCACTTCAACCAATTGCTCTGCATCTGCATCGTAACCTACAACAGTTAAACCTTGACGGTGTCCAATTGTATAGCCGAGCGCAAGACAACCACTCATTAAAATAGCCGCACCAATAAACAAAGGTTTATTAGTATTTAAAAAATTTTTCTTTTGCAACGAACTTTCTGCTGAAGTCGTCTGTCCAGAGTTTTGCATCGTCATCTCAGTGTTTAAGATCAGAGTCAAGACACACATTTAAATCGAAATTTAAATGTGTGTGAAGCAAAAAAGAGTTTTTTATGGTAATAAACCAATCCCTTGTAAGCCTTCATCTTCATCAAAGCCGAACATAAGGTTCATATTTTGTACAGCTTGACCAGATGCACCCTTCACAAGGTTATCTTGTACCGCAAGAATAATAAGTTTATTCGGCTGCGGCTTATATAAAGCAATACGAAGCTCATTCGCACCGCGCACACTACGTGTTTCAGGCGAACTGTTAGCAGGCATCACATCAACAAATTTTTCATTTGCGTAAAATTGCTCATACAATGCCTGAATATCAGTTTGTTTTCCAGTTTCTGTCAAATCGACATAAATTGTGCTGAGCATACCGCGAATCATTGGAACTAAATGAGGAACAAATAAGAGCCCTTCAAAGCCACCCTTTCGCCCAGAAATATTTTCCAATGCTTCAACAATTTCCGGATGATGACGGTGACCCGCAACCCCATAGGCCTTGAAATTATCAGCATTTTCACTATAGATCATGCCTAAGCTTGCTTTACGGCCAGCTCCTGAAACACCTGACTTCGCATCAATAATAATATTTTTTGTTTCAATCAATGCTTGCGCTGATTTCAAAAGTGGTGCCAAACCTAATTGAACGGTAGTCGGGTAACAACCAGGGTTACCAATAACTTGCGCCTGTTTAATTTTTTCGCGGTTTAATTCAGCCAAACCATATACTGATTTTTCTAGAACGTCTGGACAAGCATGCTCCATCCCATACCATTTCTCAAACTGCTCAAGATTTTGCAAACGAAAATCAGCAGCCAAATCAATAACTTTAGTACCAGCCGCAATCAATTCTTTTGCATGCTGCATCGCAACACCATGCGGTGTAGCAAAAAATACAACATCACACTTTTTTAAATCATCAATATTTAAATCAGAAAATTGAAGATCAGTATGTCCTCGTAAATTAGGGAACATATCTGCGACTGGTTTGCCCGCTTCTGTACGTGAAGTAAGAACTCGAACCTGCGCTTTAGGATGTCGTAATAAAATACGTAATAGTTCAACGCCTGTATAACCCGTTCCACCAACAATTCCGACAGAAATCACGTGCATTACCTCAATTTTTGAATCTATACTTGTGTTGTAGTATGACAGGATGTCCAAGCTTACAAAACCATTTCATGCTTGGTAATTTTAATTTTTTTAATTTTAGCGACAATTAGATAGCACTTATTCAACTGTCAGAACTAAACAAATATCAGCAAATAAATATCAGATTTAATTTTGGAGAGCTAGGATGCTTCATCAATCAAAAGAAACAAAATTACGCACTTACCTTGGTTTAAGCACATTAATTTTAAGTGCTGCTCTTGTTGGTTGCGGAGGTGGAGGCAGTAGTAGCGGTAGTTCACCAAGCACTCCAACACCTGTTGATCCTACTCCTGAGGCAACAACGGATGTTACTGTTAAATCCCCTGTAGAAATTCGTAATATCCAATTCAAAGTATATGACAACACCACCAATTCTGTTTTAGTAGATACTTCAATTGCGAGTTTAAACAGCTTTAATGTCAAAATTCCTACTGCTAAATTAAGTCGTTTATATCGCATAGAAATTACGACTCAAAATTCATCTCAAGTATTTGATCCGATTACTTCAACATACCAAAATTTCTCTGGCGTTTATCATGCGTTTATTACACCAAACAGTGTAAGTGGCAGAACCCTATTCATCAGCCCAAGCAGTGAAGCGGTTTACCAACGGGCTGTGATACGCTCGGGACAACTCCCTCAAGAAACGATTGACCCAACCCGCATTGAGCAATTGCATGTAGATTTAGCTTCTCAAGATGTTTATAGATCACTTCTTAATGCATTCAAAGATGCCGATATTCCAAGTTTAAATCCAGCCAATCCTCTTACAGTTTTAAATTTATTGCAGTATTCAACTAAAAAACCTAGTACATATGTGGATAGCTATCTTAGCTTTGGCTACTTACAATATTGGTCAACTGTTTATGGTGGAACCACCTCATACCAAGAGCTTATTAAAAGTTTGGCAACCGATTTAAAAGATGGCTTTTTAGATGGGAAAAAACTTCATGGTGATCAAACAACATTTACCCCTATTTTCGCATCTGCTCCAGATAATATTGATCCAGTCAAAAATACACTGTTAGATATCGCAGCTAATCAAAAAGCTACACGCGATAATTTTGCAACCAATTTAAGAACCGCTACTTTTAAATTAGCCGATGCCCAAAGCCAATCCACTCTAGATCAAACAGGTTATGACCTTCTGCAAAAGAAACTATATTCAGGAGTCGTACCTGTCGGAAATACGACTGACTTTTTCCGCATAGATGGTGCTGGTGATTATCGTCGTGCTGTAGGTTTTAGCGGTATTACAGCCACCTGCAACGGTTCTGCATATCCTTGCAAACAAGGTTTGACCAGCATTAATCTTTCCGACCCAAAACTACCTGCTACAGATTATTTAGTGGGTCATTACGAAGACACTGCAACAGGTTGCCAGCTTAATTTCCGTGCGAATGGACAAATCGAACTTATTAAAGGATTACAGACTTATCGTTCTGCTTTAAGTGCGGATAGTACAGATAATTTATTGCAAATAGATGCTGCAAGCTCAAGTTATTTACTCAACTCAAGTTCCGCCGAACCAAATAACTCAACGCAGCAATACAACTTTATACAACTATCAATTAAAGCAAATAAAATCGTGAGTGCTAAAGCAGGTTTAGACAGCCGAAAAGCACCAGATAACTTACAAACACCACAACTAGAATGTAGTTTTAGTTAGTTTGAGACATACCACCATGCAGGCAACGGATTTGATTTAAGTTGTCTGCGGTGTTTTTGAAAATATGGATCGTATTTTTCAACTTCAGCCCAAAAAGCTGGGCTATGGTCAAAATGTTTAGTATGAGCTAATTCATGAATAGCCACATAACGAGCAATCTCGTGTGGCATCAATACTAATCCTGCATGTAGCATAATATTATGCTGACTACTACAACTTCCCCAACGAGTTTTCGGACGGCGAATTGTACATTCTCTATAAGCCAAATGAGTGTGTTCGCTTAACTCTTTTAAAAGCTCGGGTAACTCTTGTTTTGCAAACGCAATCACTGCACTTTGTAATGCCAAATATGGCTGCGTGTCTTTAAGAAATAAACAACTGCTTTCCCAATCGAATTGAAAAACTCGATGCTGTTTTTGAACAATGACCTGAAACGGTTGGTCTTTATTAAAAAAATAAATCTCAGAAGGAATTTCAATCGATGCCGATTGAACATTTTGTTGCTTATTCCACGTCTCGGTCAACCATTGTTCAGATTGAGCCAAAAACTGCTGAATTTGTTTTTTACTACAAAACAAAGGAACCGTGAGACGGATTGAAGCAGGCTCAACACGTAAGCGCAATTTTCTTGCTCTTACGTGGCGAACGATTTTAATTTCTGGCATTTCCACAGACATTACTGTGCAGTACGCTCTTCAATACCATTATTTGTTGCAACAATTGCAATCGTTGCTGGGTTTAACGCAAAAATACCATTAGTCACAACGCCTGGAATATTGTTAATGGTTTTTTCTAAATCAAGTGCATTTAAAATATTAAGATTAAATACATCTAAAATCACATTACCGTTATCTGTTACTACACCTTCACGATAAACTGGGTCACCACCTAAACTTACCAACTTACGAGCTACAGCAGAACGAGCCATTGGAATAACTTCTACTGGAAGTGGAAAATCACGTCCGAGTTGATCAACCCATTTTGAATCATCAACAATACAAACAAATTTCTTAGCAATTGAAGCTACAATTTTTTCACGTGTTAATGCAGCACCGCCACCTTTAATCATATGCATATGACGGTCAATTTCATCTGCACCATCAACATAGGCATCTAAACCACCCACATGGTTCATATCTACAACTTCGATACCTAATTTTTTAAGGCGATCGGCAGTTGCTTGAGAACTTGCCACAGCAGCTTCTAATTGTAATTCAGGCAATAAATCAATTAGAAAATTTACGGTACTTCCAGTCCCAACCCCCAAAATGCCGCCTTTGGGCAAGTGTTTTAAAGCAGCTTTCGCAGCAGCTTGTTTCTTTTCATCTTGGGTTGCATATAGACTCATGACATCACTCAACTATTTTTTGACATTTATGCACCAATAATCGGCGCAAATGCACAAGGGTTTGCTACAATAATTTCCTATTTTAAACTGTTATAGGGAAGATGAACATGCTGTCTCGTGTGGTACGACAAATTTTACAAGCAACGGTTTATGATGTTGCAATTGAAACGCCTCTCGAAGCAGCTCCACGAATTAGTCAAAAATTAAATAATACAATTCGTTTTAAGCGGGAAGATTTACAGCCTGTTTTTTCTTTTAAATTACGTGGTGCCTATAACCGTATTAGCCAGTTACCTAAAGAACAACTCGAACGTGGGGTAATTTGTGCCTCTGCTGGTAACCATGCTCAAGGTGTAGCATTATCCGGTCAACGCTTAGGAATTCCAGCAATTATTGTTATGCCAAGCACGACTCCTGATATTAAAGTTCAAGCAGTTAAACGCTTGGGCGGTCAAGTTGTGTTACATGGTGATAGTTTTGATGTAGCAAATAAATATGCACAGCAACGTGCCGAAGTTGAAGGCCTTGTATTCATTCCACCCTATGACGATGAACTTGTTATTGCTGGTCAAGGCACAATTGCAAATGAAATCTTACGTCAATGGCGTGATGTAGAATATGTGTTTGTTGCTGTAGGTGGTGGTGGCCTAATTTCAGGTGTAGCAGCTTACCTTGGTGAAGTTGCACCCCATGTGAAAATTATTGGTGTTGAATATGAAGAGTCTGCATGTTTAAAAGCAGCTTTAGAAGCCAATGAGCGAGTAATCTTGCCGCATGTAGGCTTGTTTGCAGATGGTACAGCTGTTGCACAAATTGGCGCTTTACCATTTGATATTATTCGTTTGCGCAAATCTGATAACTCAGGCCCAATTGTTGATCCAGATATTGTGACGGTAAATACAGATGAAATCTGTGCTGCCATTAAAGATACGTTTGATGAAAACCGCAGTATTGTTGAACCATCTGGTGCAATGGCCCTTGCTGGTATCAAGAAATACATTACTGAACATAAAATCAGCAATAAAAATATGGTATCGATTGTATGCGGTGCCAATATGAACTTTGATCGCCTACGTTATATTGCTGAACGTACTGAGTTAGGTGAGCAACGCGAAGCGATCTATGCGGTGACCTTATCTGAAGAAAAAGGCGCATTCCTAGGCTTCTGCCGTGCTTTACAAGGTCGTAATATTACCGAGTTTAACTACCGAGCAAACAATACAGATGAAGCGCAAGTATTTGTTGGTATTAGCTTAAAAGGTGGTGATGCAGAGCGTCATGAAATTTTAGAACAATTAAAGCAACAAAATTATGTAGTAGATGACCTCTCTGATGATGAGGTTGCCAAACTACATATTCGTTATTTAATTGGTGGTCACGCAAATATAGATGATGAAAGATTGTTCCGTGTTGAGTTCCCGGAACGTCCAGGTGCCCTTTTAACCTTCTTAACTCGTTTAGGCCCAACCCATAATATTACGTTGTTCCATTACCGTAATCATGGCGCAGCAGAAGGACGTGTTTTAGTCGGTTTACAAGCAACCGATGCGAAGCAGAACCCTGATGGTCTAATTGAAACTCTTGAGCAGATTAGTTATCCGTATGCAGAAATTACGAATAATGTTGGCTACAAACGTTTCTTGAAATAATCTTCAATTTTGATGAATAAGCCGACAAATTTGTCGGCTTATTCATATAATTCTTTTAATATTCCCCTCATATTTACATTGCCTCTCTTTATCTCAAAGAAAATATCCTTAAAAATAAACGTCTAATCAGGAAACAAGGATCAATATGGCACAGTTTGCAGTCATTGGCTTAGGAAGTTTTGGAGCAACTGTTGCTCAAGAGCTCACAAAATTAAATCATGATGTTATTGGCATTGATACGGTAAAAAAGAATGTTGAAAATCTTGCCGACGTTTTAACTCATGCCGTCATTGCCGATGCGACTGACGAACACGTACTTGATGAACTTAATATTCAAAACTGTGATGCAGTTGTGGTCGCAATTGGTGAGGATATTGAAGCAAGTATCTTGTGTGTACTCAATTTAAAAAATTTAGGTATAGACAAGATTTGGGTAAAGGCGAAAACCAAAGCACATCACACCATTTTGTCTCACCTCAATATTAATAAAATTATTCATCCTGAAGAAGATATGGGGGTACGAGTTGCCCAAGCACTGAACTATCCAATGGTTAGTCGCTATATGTCTTTAGAAGACGATCACTACATTATAAAAATTGAAATTCCTGACAAGCTTAATGGCATTAACTTATATGGCATTATGCAGCAAGCGCCACAGGTTAAAACATTGCTCGTAAAAAGACAGCAGCAAATTTTGTTTGAAACCGAAGAAAATTTCACCTTGCAGACGCATGACATTCTTATTTTAGAAGGTCATTTACCGCAATTAAAGAAACTTTCTCATTGCTTCACATAAGAGGCGAAATCTAGAATATGTCTATATATCCCAAGCCCAATAAAACATTAAATTTAAGCCCTCCTTCACTCTTGGCACTGGGTTTTTTGGGCTTTATTATTTTTGGTACTTTATTATTAAAACTGCCATTTGCCAATACAGGTCATGTGAGCTGGATGGATGCACTCTTTACAGCCACCTCAGCAGTCACAATTACTGGTTTATCTGTTTTAAATATTCATGAGTCTTTTACCCTGTTCGGACAAACCATTATTCTATTGCTGATTCAATCGGGTGGTTTGGGTTTCATGACTTTTGCCATATTGGCTGCGTTAAGTTTGTCACCCAAAGTTGGCCTTAAACAGCAAATGATGGCACAAGATAGTTTAGGTCAAACGAGCCTATCAAAAGTTACGTTTGTTGCTAAAGGGGTTGTTACTTACACTCTTATTTTTGAGCTTATTGGTGCAATTATTCTCACTACTGCTTTTACACCGACTTACGGCTTCGCACGTGGATTGTACTATGCGATTTTTTACAGCATTTCATCATTTAACAATGCTGGTTTTTCATTATTTTCTAACAGTTTAATCAGTTTTCAAAGCAATTATATGATTTGTATAACTGTTAGCATACTTTACACCTTGGGTGGCCTTGGCTTTTTAGTTCTCATGGACATTAAGCAAAATAAAAAATGGAAAAAACTCACACCGAATAGCAAGCTGATTCTTACAACGATTACAGTGATTAACCTTATTGCCTTTATTTTAATTTGGGCTTTAGAAGCTCAAAACCCTCATACCCTAGGAATGCTCAGTGTAGGTGATCAAGCGTTAAATGCTTGGTTTCAAGCCACTGTTCCACGCTCGTCAGGGTTTAATACCATTGATACAGGCGCAATGACCAACAGCAGCTCGTTACTCATGATGTTGCTTATGTTTATTGGTGGTGGTTCACTCAGTACAGCTGGTGGAATTAAAGTTGGGACCTTTGTCATTTTAGTACTCAGTGTGATTTCATTTTTACGTCGCACAGATGAAATCCGAATATTTAATCATTCAGTCGCACACGAAACGACTTATAAAGCTTTAGCTGTAACTGCAATTACAAGCATACTCATTTTTATGGGATTCTTTATTATTTTGCTTTTAGAGCCTAAAGCAGACTTTATGAACTTGCTTTTTGAGGTTGTTTCCGCAGCTTGTACAGTGGGGCTTTCTCGTGGAATCACGCCAGAGCTGCATAATGGTAGTTTATTCATTTTAAGTCTGCTCATGTTTGCCGGACGACTCGGGCCTTTAACGCTGGCTTATCTAATTGCCACACCGAAAAAAAGTCGGCTCAAACATCCCCAAGCCAATATTCAAATTGGATAATAAAAAAGCCGCTTTTAAAGCGGCTTTTTTATAAGTAAAAACTTAGTACCAGTTCATGAGTGAAACACCCAAGCCCGCGTAGGTTGCTCGGTGGTTATAGTCAATTAAACTTTCACCGTAACCATTAAACAACTGGAAGTGTCCACGCAATTTACCACTGATTGGAAAAGCCCAATCAAATTGAACAGCACCATGAGAATCATCACCGCCTTTCAACGAATGACGCAGCATTAAAGAGAAATCATTCTGCTTCCACTTATAAAATGCTGTTAAATCACCACGACCAACATAATCTTCAATATCTGGGTTATTATCATCTTTGCTGTCTTCTTCCAGACGAATCCATGGACGAAGCATTACAGCAAAGTTACCGCGCTCTAATCCAACGTTAAAAATCACACGGTTCCAGCTACGAGATAATGGATCTGAACGACCATTTGATTGGTGGTTTAAAGTAACCCCAAGCAAACGTCCATCTAAACCAAGCAATTCATAGTTTGTTCTAAACATTAAACTTGCTTCAGGCTCATAATTCGTTTCACGGAAAGGACGAGACTCTTCAGCATTAAATGTCTGCCAACGTGAAGATTGGGTATAACCTACCCACAAATCACCATTATTACCAAAAATATTTTCCCAAGCTTTGGTCTTTAAAGAAATCTGAAATTTACTTTCTGTTGATTTCAGGTTTTGATCTTCTGTTACCGTATTATTTGGGTTCGGACTATGTGGCAACTCATTTTTGTCACTGGTCCAGAATACAGGTAGTAAATAGACGGGCTGATAAGCACGAATATTCCAAACCCCTAGTTTACTTTTTTCGGACAACTCCCAACGTTGATCAAGCAAAGAAGTAGTAGGTTCAATTTTCGGTGCTTTACCAATTATTTTGATATTACTCACTGTATCTACCACCTTCTCTTTAAAGGTTTCAGGTGGAACAGCAGGTGCATCAATTTTTTTAACAGGCTCTGGTACAGCCGCAGCTTGAATAACTGGTAAAGCTGATGGCTTAAATACAGAGTCATAACAAGCCAGACGATCGGCATTCGAAGCAAGAGCAACACATGCATCTACTGTCGCGGGGGTTACAGGTGCCAAGGTGTCAGCATATGTCACAGACGCACACAAACAGCTAAGCACGATTCCCATGCTTAGCTGTAAAGATGTGCGTTCAAATTGTCTGAACGCCATGTTCATCTCCAATTTTTATTTTAATTAACTTGTTGAATGGTAAAACCTAATTGCTGCAATTCATCACGTTTGGCAAATGGTGCAACTACAGCTTTTACAGGAGTTTGCTCAACCAAATATTGACGAGCAACACGTTGTAAATCATCTAAAGTTACATGCAACAATCTCTCACGCAAGAGGCGGCGGAAAGCTGGTGTTCTTGCATGCAATAATGCATAACATGCAGTAATCGCTTCACCCGCTGGTGAACCTGGCTTATCCATACTTGCAACTAATCCAAGAATCGCTTCTTCAAGCTGATGAGGCTGTTGTTCTGTATTTAATAACCATTGCACACTTGCTTCAAAGTCTTTAAAAGTTTCTGCTAAACGCGGGTCACGGTAACTATAGAAACGGAATGAACACGCATTCCCATCATAACTTGCTCCACCACCGTACGCACCGCCTTTCTCACGAATGGCGCTGTGTAAGAAGCCATTACGTAAATAAGCTGCCAATACCATTAACGGCGCTGCATCTGGATGCGACACATCCACCGCCTGATAGGCTGAAGCACAGAACTGAACATTTGCCTGAATTAACCATGCTTCATGATTATTGTCATTTACCTGTTCTACGTGGGTTAACTCTGTTGCGGATGCATCAACATTTAGTTTATCCCAAACATTTTGGATTTCTTCAACCAAACGTTCAGAATGATGTTCTTCACATACAAGCAAGAACTGTTTAGGTGCTTGCAATAATTTACGATGAATACGTTTTAATTCTGCAATCAAATCGTCATATGCAGCAGAGTCTTGAGTAATCTTAGTAACAAGCTCACCTAACCAGTTTAATGCACCTAAACCAGTGTTTTGATAGTCGCGTTGAGCCAATGCACTCATATTACGTGATGCGATTTGCATGGCATAGCTATGGCCTGCTCCAGATAAGCGAGATTGCCAACGTGTTTTACGTTGTTGCAATAACTCAATAATTCGCTCTTTCTCATCAAATCGAAGCTGTTCAAATGCTAATTTTAATAAATGAATTGCATCAAACTTCTGAGTTAACGATTTAGTCGTTAAGGTTAACCAAGCACTAATTTTATCTTTGTCATCAACTTTACTACGTAATGAAGCGCCCATTCCTAAACCACCACTTACAGCTGTTTGTAAGTTTTGTAGTTCAAGATAGTCATATTCACCTGCACCTACTTCACCCATTAAGATAGAAAGCAAATTGAAGTAAGGTGACTTCACAATATCATCAGGAATCTGAATGAGTACTTGTTGATAGTAAATACCGTTCGTACCAGCATGGTACAAATTCAACGGTGTATCCATACGATTACAAAGAATTTCGCGTAACTGCCCCTGCACAATATGCAAGTCAGCAGGTACATCTTCCAAACCTACTTTTGGTAATAGTTCAAGGTTGTCTGGAGTATCCTGACGTTCCTCTAGCGCCTTGGTATTAGCGATAATTTCAGCCTTATCAGCATCTGTTAACTTTTCACCAATAGCAACTAAACGTGCTTTTTCTGCTTCTTGCTCTTTTACAGACTTAGTTGGGTCTGGAACTAAAGTCATTTGCACACGATGTGGGTTGTCAAGCAAATGTGTTTGAATCAGATTTGATAACCACATTGGGTCTTTCAACTCTTCTTTAACTTGTGCAATTGCACTATCAACATCCCAAATTTGAATTGGGTCATTATGGTGAATCGCACCACTTAAGCCATTTAAAATTAAACTTAAGCCATAAGGTGTACCGTCACCATTAATTTCACGCTGATGCAACTCAATCTGATGCAAGATTGCATCGACTAAATTACTGTCAATTGGTTTTGCAGCAACATCACGCAGAATATTTAAAACACCCTCTCTAAAGCTTTGTGCATGTTCTGGGTTTGAACCTTGAACACCGCAGTAGAAAGTCATTTCAAAATTACTGTCGTCTACGCCCATTAATGGACCTGTGGATTGAGCATAACCACAAGTTTCTAGGTAATGACGCAGTGGTGAAGCTGAATTTTCTAACAAAATTCCTTCAACCAAACGCATTCCCAAACGCAATTTCACATCATTTGCTTCTGGTAATAACCAAGATAGAACATGATAAGTTTTATCTTTTAAATCATCACTATCAACACCATAGTTTTCTTTTACTTCAATTGGCGCTGCTAAACGTTTTTCGGGCTTAGAATATAGAGTTGTTCCAGCAGAAAACTTATGTAGAGCTAGTTTTTCAAATTGCTCTTGTAGTTCATATGCTGTTTGATTACCAAAGGTCATGAATACAGCATTACTTGGATGGTAATGTACCTTGTAAAAATCGACTAACTGCTCATAAGTTAAATCAGGAATATCTTTCGGGTCGCCGCCTGAGTTGTAATGATAGGTCGTTTCAGGAAATAAATGATGAGCCAACTGATGATAAAGTTGGTCAGACGGTGCACTCATCGCACCTTTCATTTCATTAAAAACAACACCTTTATAAACAGGTTGCCCATTTTCTAGTTCAATACGAATACCTTCTTGAGCAAAATCAAGCGGATTCAAATTAGCAGCAAATGCTGCATCAAGATAAACAGAAAGTAAGTTTTGGAAATCTTTTTTGTTTTGAGTAGCAAATGGATACGCAGTCCAATCTGCTGCTGTAAATGCGTTCATGAACGTATTTAAAGAACGGCGAATCATTAAAAAGAACGGATCACGTACCGGAAACTTTTCAGATCCACATAAAGCGGTATGTTCTAAAATATGTGCCGTGCCTTTAGAGTCCATAGGCTGAGTTCTAAAAGCAACAAGAAATACATTTTCATCATAGTCAGTTGCCAAGTGATAATGCACCGCACCTGTGACTTTATGCTTATATTCAGACACTAAAATATCTAATGCTTCTACATGGTGCTGACGTAGCAACTGAAACGCAGGGTGAACAGTTTGAGAAATGGTTTCAGTGACATCTACAGTCATGTGATCTCCTAACATATCGGATAAGTGAATAAGTCTCATTATAGCCTGAGTCAGCTTGAGATTGGCGAACAAAAGCCAAGTAAAATACTATGTTTTTGTTGAGTATTAGTTTTCATTGGCAAGGCTTTGATATCAAGCACATAGCCATGAGTGTTTTATCCTACCAGAACAAAAGCTTTTAATTCTATTTATATATTAACCAATAAATAAAAAAGCCCATCAAGTCGATGAGCTTTTAGAAAAACTTTTACTTAAAATCGATAACGAAGTGCAATTTGGGCATTCAGTGGATCGCCCATCATGTTTGAATCATTGGCTCCGCTATGTCCGGAAACAAAGTAATCACGATCAAACAAGTTATTTAAGTTGAAGTTCACATCGTAACGTTCACTTTGATAACCTAAGGCTGCATTTACAACAGCATACCCTGGTAAAACGTTTTTGTTATCTGGCGCACTAAAACGTGATGATTCACCACGACCACCTACAGCCGCATACCAATGATCATTAATTTGATATTTTAACCATAAGTTAACGGTGTTATTTGGCGTAAGCGCAGAACGATTGCCTGTCAGTCCAATAGCGGATTTTTCAATCTTACCATCCATATACGAATAGCCAGCTAATACTGATAATTGATCAGTTAATTGTCCTGTTAATGAAAGTTCAACACCTTTGGTTTTTTGCTCACCTGCTAATACTGCTAGTGTTGAATCTGTAGGGTCTTGATTTTGAATATTTGTTTGGCTCATTTCAAACAAAGCCAATGTCACATTCAATTGATCACTTACATCCCACTTTGCACCAACCTCAATATTTTCGGTTTTTGTTGGACTCAAATCATCACTATTTTTATATAAAACAAATGAATCAGCCAAAGGCTGGAAAGATCGATTATAAGAAGTATAGAGTGAAATATTACTTACTGGCTGATAAACCACCCCGATTCTTGGAGAATAGGTGTTATCAGTTCTATTTAATATTTGAGATTTCACTTTATTATTACGATCTTGCGATAAATTATCGTAACGTAAACCAACTAAAACTTTCAGCTGATCTGTAACTGTCATTAAATCTTGTAAATAGATACCATAGTTTTCAAATGTATTACTATTATTAGTTTCCGCAGCTACACTTGTATCTAATGGAGCCCAATTTTCAAGCTCTGGGTTAAATATATTTGTAATTTGACGAGCTTTGCTCCACACGAGTTCATCTTTGTGCTGCTTACTGTACTCAGCACCAATCAAAGTGTTATGTTTTAAAAATCCTGTATTAAATAAACTACTTAATTCTTGCTGAACATAGACGCCATCTTCGTTGCGTAAACGTTTATTTTGAATCAATTGAATTTGATCAGAGGGCAATTTATTTTTTGCAGAATCTTGATGTGAATCGACACTGTATTGACGGTCTAATGAATAGTTATAGTGACGAACTGCACCATGATATTTTAGATTATCGTTAAACTCATGATCTAAGCTTATGGTTTGGCTTGAAATTTCAGTATCAACATCACCAACCTCTTTACCGTTTAATGCACCATAAAAAGTTTTAGGGTTTGTTTTAACTGGTTTACCTGTAATTGGATCTGTCGGAAAACCTTGATCTGCTAAACGGTCATCATGCAAATAGTCAGCCTGAATTAAAAGCTTCGTCTTGTCTGAAATATCCCATTGTAAAGATGGAGCAACCGCTTGGCGTTTTAAAAAAGCCTGATCACGATAACCATCTGAATCTTCAACTGCTCCAGTTAAACGAACCTTAACATTCTCTGCTACTTTTTCATTCACATCGACTTCTGCACGACGTTGCCCTGTTGTGCCGCCAATAAGACTGACTTCGCGCAAAGATTCGTCCATTGGTTTTTTATTAATTTTATTAACTAATCCACCCGCAGAACCACGTCCATATAATACAGAAGCAGGCCCTTTTAATACTTCAATACGTTCAACATTCGACATGTCGCGAAAATACAATGCATCGTCACGAATACCATCTACATAGTTATCTGTGATTGCAGAGAAACCACGAATCATGACCTGATCACGTTGCCCATCGCCCACACTAAAGCTTAGACCAGCAACGTTTTGCAAGGCACCTTGCATAGAGGTCACAGTCTGCTCTCTTAAAACTTGTTTAGGCACCACATTTACGATTTGAGGAACATCTTTTAATTGCATAAGTCCTTTAGTTGCAGTTGATGCTTGTCCTACTTCTTGTTTTAAGCTTTGTTCCTTTTCAGCTTTTACTGAAATTGTTGGAAGGTTGGTTACAGCCTGTTGCTCTGCCTCGACGGCATATACATGGCTCGTCATAACCCCAACTGATGAAATAAATAAAATTGAACGCTTCATGTAAGTTCGCTACGAAAAATTTCATGCGAAGTTTCAATGAAGTACACTGTATTTGTAAATATTAGCAAGAATCATTATTAATTGATAATATTTATTAAAAGTAGCATTTCAATAGCTTAGTCAAACAATAATTTTCCATTAATCGCTGAATTAAATGAATTTTATTCAACAAACTACAGCAAATCCAAGCAATGGTGTAAACTTAGCAACCTGATTTTTTATTTGTGACAACACATATGGCAACTGTAGATCTTTTTGCAATTGGTAATGCATTAATCGACCAAGAATTTAAAGTGTCTGATGATTTTCTGAATCAACAAAGCTTGCAAAAAGGCACAATGCAGTTGTCCGATGGTGACACTCAATCTGCTCTTTATGCAGAGTTAAGACAGCACCAAGACTACAAAGGTCAAGCGAGTGGCGGTTCGGCAGCAAATACGACCGTGGCCTTTAGTGCATTAGGCGGAACTGCTTTTTATGGTTGCCGTGTTGGTAACGATGATTTAGGTTCAATTTATCTGCAAGGTCTAAATGAAGCTGGCATTAAGACTACCCCAAAATCGATCAGTGAAGGTGTGACAGGTACTTGTATGGTACTTATTAGCCCTGACTCTGAACGCACAATGCACACCTATTTAGGTATCACGGCTGAACTCTCTCAAGATCAAATCGATTTTGAACCATTAAAAACAGCAAAATGGCTTT
The DNA here is from genome assembly GCF_016106645.1 of Acinetobacter sp. ACIN00229. Classification (NCBI taxonomy): domain Bacteria; kingdom Pseudomonadati; phylum Pseudomonadota; class Gammaproteobacteria; order Moraxellales; family Moraxellaceae; genus Acinetobacter; species Acinetobacter sp. ACIN00229. The sequence goes on along the minus strand of NZ_JADWOM010000026.1, from coordinate 1,654 downwards.
ATATTGAAGGTTATCTTTCTACAAGTGAAACAGCGCGTAAAGCTGTAAAACAAGCGAGAGAAATTGCAAAAGCAAATGGTGTTAAAATTGCCCTATCTCTTTCAGATCCTGCGATGGTGCAATACGCTCGCGAAGGCTTGGAAGAACTTATGGATGATGGCGTAGATTTACTATTTTGTAATGAACAAGAAGCCTTAATGTATACCAATACAACATCTGTAGAAGATGCTCTTGCTCAATTACGTTTTAAAAATCATACAGTAGTCATTACACAAAGTGCTAAAGGTGCTTTAGTTTCTAACCCTACCCAACATTTCCATGTGGCAGGCCGTCATGTAGAAGCCGTTGATACAAATGGTGCAGGCGATGCATTTGCAGGCGCATTCCTTTATGCCCTCAACTATCATCAAGATTTAAATGCTGCTGCACAGTTAGCTGTCTTAATCTCGAGTGAAGTTGTTTCTCAATTTGGTCCACGTTTAGCAATTAATGATTATGCTAAACTTCTTGAAAATTTTCAGAAGGAATGTGCTTGAAATGGAAAGGATCTGTATGACGGAAGAAGTTCCTGAGCGTGAAGCTAGAGCTTTTGACACTTTACAAGGAACGACTATTTTCGTTACGCAACGTGACGGCGCATTCTATGCTTATCAGAATTTATGCCCTCATTTGCAAACTGAGCTTGAGTATTTAGAAAATCAATTTCTTGACCAAGATCAAGAATACATCCAATGCTCTACTCATGGTGCTTTATTTACCGTGGAAACAGGTGAATGTATTTCTGGACCATGTTTAGGCGATTTTTTAAATAAAGTTGAGCTTAAAGTACATTCAGATGGCGGTATCTATATCGTAGACTGAAGCTATAAACATTAGAGTTTCTGCCATGGCTGATTTCTTTTTCAATTATTATCTTATGCCATTTCACTTAAGTGTAGTGGCTTTGATATTGCTCAGCGTGGTAGAAACCATTGGTATGTATATTGGACTCCGTCCAAGTCAATTACTCAAAAAAATTGCACCCGATTGGCTTTCTAATTCGCCGCTACTTAATGTTAAATTTTCTAAAGCTCTAATTTTCGTTTTTTTACTCATCAATTTCAGTTATGCAGGCTATTTTTTACAACTCTCTTTCTTCGCAATACAACATTATTTTATTTCCCCATTTTATTTAATCGTCCCTGCACTTGTGATCGCAATCTTTTTTACTGTGTTCATGATTCACTGCCTTGACCAAGTGATTAAGCCTAAGCTCACTCATACCAACTATAACCTTTTAGGGCGATTAGCAACTATTTCCAGTGGTAATGCCAGACCTGGATTTTCTGCCCAAGCCCGCGTGCGTGATGAATTTGGTCAGCTACACTACGTTCAAGTAGAACCAGAGTACGGCGAACTCGAATTATACTCTCAAGTTATTCTTGTTAGAGTGCATAAAAGCCATTATGTAGCTAAGAAAATTTCTGTATCCAACGATCTTTTTGCACCCGATTAACTCTTAATTATTCTTGTAGTTTCCTATCACTTTTTGCAGGCTTCATTACGCCTGCATTTTATTATTTTCCTTTTTAATTAATTATTATTCCGAGCACCTTAGTTGGAAATAAAGTTAATAAATATTATATATAACCATTTTAGTTGGTATTAAATAAAA
>NZ_JADWOM010000025.1:0-47669 GCF_016106645.1 Acinetobacter sp. ACIN00229 | reverse complement strand
CAGAGAATTTATCATTCTGACATCCATTTCAGAATTAAAAATTCAGAAAAACTTAACAACTTAGGTTTAAATTAAGAAATATTTAACTTAAAAGAATGAAGTTTTTCATAGAAATGAAAGTTAGTACTTATCGCTTGTGATTTTTTGAATTCTTGAATCATTTAATCGATAATAGAACTTTAATACTTATGTCTTTAGCGATTTACTCATAAAGAACTTTAATTTTTAATCATATGAAAACAAGGGGAAATTACATGGGATTTAAAGCCCTCCCTACACTTATTTCTTTATTTATTACATTGTTAATCTGGTTCGTGATTCCTGTACCAAATGGTGTTGATCCTGATGCTTGGCATTTGTTAGCGATGTTTGTCGGTGTAATTGCCGCAATCATCGGTAAAGCGATGCCAATTGGTGCCATTGCCATTATTGCAATAACTTTAGTCGCTATCACTGGCGTGACTAACACGAGCCCAAGCGGTGCAATTCAAGATGCCCTTAGTAGCTTTGCTAACCCACTCATCTGGTTGATTGGTATCTCCATCATGATCTCTAAAGGTTTGCAAAAAACTGGATTGGGTGCACGGTTAGGGTATTTATTTATCGCAGTTTGGGGGAAGAAAACCATTGGGATTGGCTATAGCATGGTACTTTCAGAACTCATTCTCGCCCCTGTAACGCCAAGTAATACAGCTCGTGGTGGCGGAATAATTCATCCGATTGTACTGGCAATTTCTACTAGTTATGATTCTGATCCTGCCAAAGGCACCGAAGGTCGGATGGGAAAATATCTGTCATTGGTTAACTACCAAGCCAACCCCATTACCTCTGCAATGTTTATTACGGCAACTGCCCCTAACCCATTAGTCGTTGATTTAGTGGCAAAGGCGACCAATAGTGAAATTTCATTAAGTTGGAGCACTTGGGCATTGGCGATGTTACTGCCTGGTTTGATTGCTTTAATTATTATGCCTTTGATTATGTATTTGATGTATCCACCCGAAGTCAAAGAAACGCCTAATGCAGCTCAGTTTGCTAAAAGTAAATTAAAAGAAATGGGTCCAGTTAGTAAAAATGAAATCATCATGCTTGGTGTATTCGGTATTTTATTGATGCTATGGGCAGGGATTCCCGCCATGATTTTTGGCTCTGCTTGGGCTGTTGATCCAACGACGACTGCCTTTATTGGTTTAGGATTATTGCTACTTACAGGTGAACTCACTTGGGATGATATTCTTACGCAAAAGAACGCATGGGATACGATTACTTGGTTCGCAGCATTGGTGATGATGGCAACTTATTTAAATAAGCTCGGTTTAATCACGTGGTTCTCGAGTGTTTTAGAAACCAGTATTGGTCATTTAGGTCTAAGCTGGATGCCTGCTTGTCTATTATTAATGCTTGCTTATCTGTATGCACATTATATGTTTGCTAGCACCACGGCGCATATTACCGCCATGTTTGCAGCCTTTTATACGGCAGGACTTGCACTCGGTGCACCGCCAATGCTCTTTGCTTTAATGATGGCAGCAGCTTCTAGCATTATGATGACATTAACCCATTATGCGACTGGCACTTCCCCTGTAGTGTTCGGTTCGGGTTACACCACACTTGGTGAATGGTGGAAAGCTGGCTTTGTCATGAGCGTGGTGAATATCATCATCTTTGTGCTGATTGGCGGACTTTGGTGGAAAGTGTTGGGTTATTGGTAGAATTGTTTTAGTTTTAAAAAAAGCCCCCTTATGATGGGGCTTTTTCATATATTTATTTTAAGAAGTACTAAATTATATCTGCTGAATTAATCGGGCTTGATATCATAAACCCAATTTCGTGCTTGTTGGTCTGTTGTAGTTTCGCAGACGTAGTAATCTTGATCCCACGAGTCTTGATGGAAAATTTCCTTTTTGTAATAGGTGACGCGTTTATCATTTTCAACACAAACAAAGCTATCCCCTTGGTCTTTAACTGCTGAACCGTTAAGGAATCCACCAATACATAAGAAACGCGATTGTTTAGCCATTTAGTTGAATCAACTTTTTAAGTCACTCATTTTCAATAATTAAATAATGGATTGATTGAATTGTAAAGACCAAATTACTGGACTATACCCATTAAAATTATTAGATATGCATAGTACAGAAATCACTACAATTTTTTGATTTAAAGCTGGGTATCAAATTTTAGATTAATTAGAAATTATTTCAAAAAATAAGGGCTGATTAATCAGCCCTTATTTTTAGCTTTTGCTCAAGTAAATCATAGACCTGCTCTTGCGCTAGGGAAAAGCCTTTCGGCTTTTCTTGATACTAGCTCATTAAGTCAATTGAGCAGCTTGGATTTTCTTAGTATCAACTTGATCAGCTTCTTTAGTATATTCGCTCATCTTGTCGAAGTTTAAGTATTTGTAGATGTCAGCAGAAGCGCTGTCGATTTGCGACGCGTACTGTTGATATTCTTCTGGGCTTGGTAATTTACCAAGAACCGCAGCTACAGATGCAAGCTCAGCAGAAGCTAAGTAAACGTTTGCACCTTGACCTAAACGGTTCGGGAAGTTACGAGTAGAAGTCGATACACATGTTGTGTTCGGTGCTACACGTGCTTGGTTACCCATACATAATGAACAGCCTGGCATCTCTGTACGTGCACCAGCACGACCATAGATGTTATACAAGCCTTCTTCCATTAATTGGTGCTCGTCCATACGAGTTGGTGGAGCCAACCATAAACGAGTAGACAATGAACCACCAGGTACTTTATCTAGTAACTGACCAGCTGCACGGAAGTGACCGATGTTCGTCATACAAGAACCGATGAATACTTCATCAATTTTGTCGCCTTGAACGTCAGAAAGAAGTTTCGCGTCGTCTGGATCGTTCGGGCAGCAAAGAATTGGTTCTTTGATGTCAGCAAGATCGATTTCGTAAACTTTTAAGTATTCTGCATCAGCATCAGCTTTTAACAAGCTTGGGTTGTCTAACCACTTCTGCATGTTTTCAGCACGGCGCGCCATTGTACGAGCATCGCCATAACCTTCTGCGATCATCCACTTCAACATGGTGATGTTAGAACGTAAGTATTCAGCAACTTTCTCTTCAGAAAGTGTGATTGAACAGCCAGCAGCAGAACGTTCAGCAGAAGCATCAGAAAGTTCGAATGCTTGCTCAACAGTCAAGTCATTTTCCATTTCTGACAAATCGATCTCAAGGATACGACCAGAGAAGATGTTTTTCTTACCTTTCTTCTCTACAGTTAAGTCACCCGCTTGAATTGCGTAGTAAGGAATTGCATGTACAAGGTCACGTAAAGTGATACCAGGTTGCATTTTACCTTTGAACTTAACAAGTACAGACTCTGGCATATCAAGTGGCATAACACCAGTTGCAGCTGCGAACGCAACAAGACCAGAACCCGCAGGGAAAGAAATACCGATTGGGAAACGTGTATGTGAGTCACCACCAGTACCTACTGTATCTGGAAGTAACATACGGTTTAACCAAGAGTGGATAATACCGTCACCTGGACGTAAAGATACACCACCACGGTTCATGATGAAGTCAGGTAATGTATGGTGAGTTGTTACGTCAACTGGTTTTGGATACGCAGCAGTGTGACAGAAAGACTGCATTACCAAGTCAGCAGAGAAGCCCAAGCAAGCTAAGTCTTTTAACTCGTCACGAGTCATAGGACCAGTTGTATCTTGAGAACCAACTGTAGTCATCTTAGGTTCACAGTAAGTACCCGGACGGATACCTTGACCTTCAGCTAAACCACATGCACGACCAACCATTTTCTGAGCTTGCGTGAAGCCTTTGCCAGTGTCAGCAGGTTGTACAGGTGTACGGAACAATGTAGAAGGTGCAAGACCTAATTCTTCACGTGCTTTAGCTGTTAAACCACGACCAATGATCAAATTAATACGACCACCAGCACGTACTTCGTCTAAAAGTACTGGAGTTTTAAGTTCTGCTTCTGAAATTTGTACGCCATCTTTAAAAGCAGTAACTTTTGCAGCAGCGTGGTCAATTTTCAATACAACTTCGTCGCCCATGTTCATGTTAGCAACGTCGATTTCTACAGGTAATGCACCCGCGTCTTCCATTGTATTAAAGAAAATTGGAGCGATTTTAGAACCTAAGCACACACCACCATCTTTTTTGTTTGGAATGTGTGGAAGTTCGTCACCGAAGAACCAAAGTACAGAGTTAGTTGCAGATTTACGAGAAGAACCTGTACCAACAACGTCACCAACATAAGCAACTTGGTTGCCTTTCGCGATGAGTTCTTTGATTTGGCTTAATGGACCAACTTCACCTGGTTTTTCAGGATTGATACCATCACGCTCGTTTTTCAACATTGCATTTGCATGTAATGGGATATCTGGACGGCTCCAAGCATCTTGAGCTGGAGACAAGTCATCAGTATTTGTTTCACCAGTTACTTTGAACACAGTGATTTTGATTTCTTCTGGAACATCAGGACGGCTAGTGAACCATTCTGCTTCTGCCCAAGATTGTAAAACAGCTTTAGCCGCAGCGTTACCAGCTTTTGCTTTATCTGCTACGTCATGGAATGCATCAAATACAAGAAGTGTTTTCTTTAATGCTTCAGCAGCTAGGTTTGCAAGTTCAGCATCGTCAAGAAGCTCAACAAGTGGTGCTACGTTATAACCACCAAGCATTGTGCCAAGTAAGTAAACTGCACGTTCTTTAGAAACGAGTGGTGAAGTTGCTTCGCCTTTTGCAATCGCTGCCAAGAACGCTGCCTTTACGTAAGCTGCTTGGTCAACACCTGCAGGAACACGGTTTTCAAGCAAATCAACCAAGAACGCTTCTTCGCCTGCTGGTGGATTTTTTAATAGTTCAACAAGCTGAGCTGTTTGAGCATCATCAAGTGGCTTCGGTGGGACTCCGAGTGCGGCACGTTCTTCAACGTGTTGGCGGTAAGCTTCTAGCACGGTGTTCATTCCTCTTTTTTTGAAAAATTACTTGCAAATTCCAGCTTTCTTAAAAAGCTTCACAAGTAATATGGACTACAAAAGTTTACTAGAGTTCAAGGTAAAAGTTAATGAAAACGGGGTGTTTCTCCGTGATGCCCATTATTTTGTATCTAAATACCCATGTATAAATAACGAACAAATTAGCCAAATTTGGATTGTTTTTGAGCAAAAACACCCCTCAAGAGAGGAAATTCAATAACCTTACACAATTAGAACGATTTATATTTTGGCATTTTGTCATGAGGCGTTATCAAACATTCATCCATCGCTTGCTTTCTAACTTTTTCTTGGAGTGCTTGAGAATCTTGAGTTAGTTCTTCTTTTGGAATCGCATAGACTTTATCAATAATATTAAGAATGAACTTTTTGGTAATGTCATCTTCAATTTTATTTGCATGCTCAACGGCCTGAGTTTTTTCAATTGCTTGCTGGCGATCAAAAACAATGCTTCTAGCCGCATTTCCTACGCTAGTACAAAAGCCATGCCATTGCTCTTCAGGTGTTAATGGCTTCTTTTCTGAACAACCAACAAAAAATAAACTCACTGCAATCAATAAAATCTTTTTCATCATTTCACTACACTAATTATTGCTGCCCATATCATACGGAAAATCATCATTTTTGCAAAAACAGTCAAAAAAACCGAGATGATTTCCCCTCGGCTTTTTTTATATCAAGCATTAGAAATGCTAGTTTGAGTTAATTAAAAAATTTGATATCAGTCGGTGTTGATATTTTTGCTGCATCACCAGCGGGTTTTAAGGTGCCTTTGTTGGCATCAAAACGGAACAAGCTAATGTTATTACTATAAACATTCGTTACATAGAGATATTTACCCGATGCATCGAATGAGAAAGCACGTGGTTCAATACCATTAGCTTTATAAACTACTGGTTTAGCTAGCAATCCATTCTGCTGAATTTTAAATACCAAAAGTTTATTGTCTGCCCCTCTGTTAGCAGCAATCACATATTTGCCATTTGGACTGAGGATAATTCCACTCGCGCTTTTAAATTCAGGTGTTTTGTCTTCGTGAATTAATTTTAGCTCAGCCACTTTTTTCAAATGACCATCTTGCACATTAAATGTCACAATTTCGCTTCGCATTTCTGCGGTAACGTACGCATGTTTGCCATTTGGTGAAAAGACCATATGACGCGGGCCAGAACCATGCCTAAAAGTCACATCTCGGCTATTGTCTGCTTCGAGTGGTTGAGGTTTATTCGGCTTATAGTGAAAAGTATAGACTTTGTCATTTCCAAGATCGCTTGCATATAGATACTTACCATCTGGGCTAAATGTAGTCGAATGCGCATGACCACTGTCCTGACGACCTTTGACGTGACCAGAACCTTCGCTAAAAACAATATTTTGTACTTTTTCACCTAAATGACCGTTTGGCAAAATTGGAAAAACAGCTACCCCACCACGACCTTTATCAAATGCCGAATAGTTCGACACAAATAGGAATTTGCCATCTAAACTGATGGATGCGTGTGTTGGATGTCCACCATGGCTATCCACTGTGTTTAACACTTCCACCTTTCCATTTTGAATTGATAATGCAGTCACCGCCCCTTCATTTTCTTCATTGGTAGTATAGGCAAAGCGGCCATCTTTCGATTTCACAATCCATGAAGGACTTTTCATTTTCAAGACATTAACAGGAGTTAAGGTTCCATCTCTATTCACTTTAAGCTGATACAAACCTTCACTGGCTTGTTTTGGTTTTTGCGCAAGTGGTGCGTTAGGAATCGATGTCCATGTTCCTACCAAAGCAATTTGTTGTTGTGCAGCATTTACGGTAGAGCCCCATCCAAATGACAAAAGCGTCATCGACAATGTTGCTGTTAGTTTTTGAATTAGCCCACGATATTTAGTATTTGTATCGTTTTCCTTGTCATATTTAATTTCAACAGAAGTATCTATTTTCACTGCTATATCCTTGGAAAAAACCACCTTATTTGCACTTATCAACAAGGTATTATCAATTTAGTTTCATTTAATGATTCTGAAAACTAATTTATAAAATAGTAATTTTCAAGTGAGTTTTCTTTAATTAAAAGCCTGTTCAAGCTTTAGTTCTTTTTAAGAGAATCGATACTCTATATCGATAAATATTCAATTTTTTAAATCCTATAGAAGTGTTTAAAATAAAAGCCCACTAAGAAGTGAGCTGTTATTTCGTTATTACTTGAGACTAATCAAATCATTATAGGTACAAAGGTACTTTCTAATGTTTAATTTCCGTCTACTAGAAGCGCCAGTTATAGAATAAATCGATCGCTCTTTCTAAAGACTGACTTGCTTCTAAGTATAAACGTCGATTCATTTGATAACGTAAAGTCAGCTTGTTCACTGGGGTGAATACGCCAACACCATAACGAATAAATAGATCAGGTGTGATATAGCCCGTTAAGCTCACTTGCGTATCTTCACCCGTACCTTGTGCATCTAGAGCTAAGCCACTCAAACCGAAAGTACGTCCAATCTGATTCGTTAAAGCACGTGTACCACCCAATCCCATACTAATCCCTGCGGCAGCAATGGTGTTATTTACATCGGACTTAAATCCTTCTGCATTACTTAAACCACTTGAACCTTCATTAATACGACCCGTAACGAGCGCGTTCAATGCTTCTTGCTCAGATAGTCCAGCATCATTGTAAACCTGAATGTTTGGCGATGTTGCAGTACCTGTAACACGTACCCCAACCATACTGCCCTGAACATTTTTGTTTGCATCGATATCTAAAGTCGGATTAGCCAGTGGACCATTAAAACGCGCAATTGCTCGATTCAAATCTAGACTTTGTCCGTAGGCTTCGATTTTCACTTTTTGACTGACACCAATTGCTCCATTCGCTCTCATTGCAGTCTCGTAGCCACGTTGGCTTAAATTTAAACGACCAACTAAAGGAATATTACTGTTGAAGCCTTGGAATATGACTTGGTTTCCAATATTAACAGCAATATCAGCTCGAATATCCCAAGGTTTAGCAGCTCGTAAAATTGCAAGCGGATCTTGGCCTTGTCGAACTATGCGGACATCTGATGAGGTGTTAATGACTGGAGCAGTTGTTTCTGGCATTGAAATACGTGCACGAGGAACATCTACCGATCCTTTTAAGCTTAAACGCTTATCGAAAGGATACATATCAAGTGTAAGGTTTGGATTAGCAATTGCAGTAATTAATGGAGCCTGACGTACAAGTAAATTATCACCTTTAAGGTTTAATTGAAGACGCGGCGAATCTTTCCATTCAAAACTACCTTTTAAAAGCCCTACGCCTTGACCACTGTTAAACGCGCCATCAATTGTTGCAATGTCCTGGCGAATTGATGAGTAAACCTGAACATTCGTTAAATTAACTGGAAGCGAAATCATACTGATTGCGCCATTTTTCAAACGCATTTCACCAGTAAATTGTGGCTGAGTTAATGTACCGTTGACTTTACCAGCTAAGGCTAAGGTTCCACTAAGTTTGCGGACATCTTGAATAAATGGTTTTAGGACTTTTAATTGCACATCATTAAATGCGACTTCACCATGCATTGGCATTGATGGCTGGAATGGATTGATAATGACGTTCGCATAACCCGTACCAATATCAGGTGTTTTCACATCAACACGGAATAACAGTCCTTCAGATACACTTTTTGCAATCACTCCTAATTCGTCATAAGCCAAAGTCGTTGCAGGGTCTTGTGGATCTTCAGCAGCTAAACCAATTTCACCTTTACGTGTAATTAAACGTGCATCAAGTTTTGGATGTCCACCATTTACCCACGCTGCCTTGGCATAACCATTTAGTTGCCCAGTCATCGCCAAGCCTTCGGGCATAAATGCCGCGAAGTCACTTAAATCCATGTTTTGAGTTACAAACGAAATATTACCGCGAGCCTTACTTACTCGTACTGGCTGATCAAAACAGAGCTGGCTATTCGCACTTTGCCAACAATGTTGACCTACATATAGCTCAGATCTTGCAGAAGAATAAATCACCGGAGCATTTTGATTTTGTGCAAGACGAATGCGTCTTGAATCAAAACTTCCTTTTTGGATTTGTCCTAACCAATCATTGTTCTGGTTAAATCCACCTGCTAACTGAACATAGAACTTAGAAATACTATTATTGCCAAGTACTTTCAATAAATGCGCTTTTCTCGTTCCTGTTAAATTCACTTCAGCAGACTGAATTTGTCTATTTCCACTACGCAAATTATCTAATTTTGCGGTTAATTGAGTTGGCGTTGTTTCCGATGTCGGAAGTTCACCCTGAATACTCAATCTCTTCACACTCACTAAAGTATTAAAAGCAAAATCATCTACGGCGATATTTGCTGTTGCTTTTAAACGTGGTTGTGATTGTACATTCAGATCACCATAAGCTCGACCGCGTAATCCTGGGTATAACTCGTAAAGTGCTGGTGCATTGAGCTTGATTTTTAGATTTTGAGCATTACCTGTCGCTTGTAGCTGATTCTGCCCATAGACTAAAAATAAATTATTTGCTTCAAATTGCTGAGGTAAAAAGCCGTTTTGGTTAGAGTCCATCAATAAAGATAGATTACCCTTACCTCGAACAGGTTTATTATTTATAAAGCCAGCAAGATTCAGTTGTTGAATATTAATTCGTTTTAAATGATCTGCCCAAACCCCTTGGGTTTTCAGATTACCTGAAATTTCACCTTTTACAGCTGAGGTAAAATATTGAGGTTTAAAGCGGACCAATGAACTATTAATATCCCATGCAATGCGATCTTTCAAATTTACAGAACCTGTTGCATAGATTTTCCCAGCAACACCATCATGCTGTAGCTGGTTAATTCGAATAAAATCTGGTGTGCCCGCTATAGAAAACTTCAATAAACCATTTGCCTGTTTTAGGGCTTTTAAAGATCCATCATAATTAACTGCAAAACCTTTAAAGCCACCACCAGCTTTTACATCATGGAATAATAGTGCTGCGGTACTTTTCCCACCCAAACTAACAGTCTCTTGACCGGCTTGAGCCAGTCGACCAGTTAAATCAATTTTCTCAAATTGAATGATTTGCTGATTTGGTTTAGCAAAACCATTTGCTTTAATCGAACCATTTAAAAGATTGACAGGTGCTGCCGCATATATACTCTGTGGATTAAAATCTTTTGCATTTAATAATGCATTCCAAACCAACTGACGTTTTTCAGTCGGAAGAAATACTTTAGCCTGACCAGTTAAGCTACCTTTTTCAGCAGCAAAACTAAAATTAGGAACATTTAAAATATTATCTTTAACATTCAAATTCGCTAGATATTGTCCTGCTGGCAATAAAGTTTTTTCATGCTGATATACTTTTGTTGCAACTTTAATATCTTGCTGACCATCACGTAACGTTAAATCGACCTGACCACTGTCACTACTTAACCACCCAATATAAGGCATTGCACGATCTATTTTCGTCCAAGCTACATTCATGAGCATTGGTTGAGGTTTATTATTTTTTTCAGGAGCCTGATTAAACTTAAGCTTCCAAGACTCATAACGGTCGAAATCAACATTAGCAAATACTTCTGTACCTTTTTCCAAAGAACCGGTTGAGGCAACAGCAGCATCTAAACTTGGCGGTAAAAAGTCTTGTACAACCTGAGGAATGGCTTTGTCCTTCGGATTAATATGGTCTAAACGGCCTTTGATATCCCAAGTAACATGATCTTTCCAGCTGACTAAACCTTTCAGGTTAACAGCGCCTTTCATGACTTGGCCATTAAAATCAGTGATATTTAACTGATGAACCAAATCAGTATTCATTAAAGCGTTGTATTGACCTTCAGGTAAATTCTCACCTTTTAAATCTGTATCAACGGCCAAATTAAGTTGTTTAATATCACCTTGAAACTTGATTACACCATTTTTTGCAAATAATTTTTGTTCAACTAATAAAGGTAAGTGATAATTTTTTAGTAGTAACTCACCTTGCATTGGAACTTCATCACGAACAGGATGCAATACCACCCAACCCGTTAACAAATCAGGAGTTGTTGTTGCAACCCCAGCTTTTAAAGTATCTAAACTTCCGCGTGCAACGACTTTAATATTTTGAATATTTAAACTTTTTAAAGATGGGATTCTTAAATCTGCTGTAGCATCTAATGGATATTTACCACTGAAATCCATTTTTCCTGTGGCATTGTGGACTGAAAGATACCCCATATCCATACTGGATTTTTCAAATTCCAGTTTAGTCTCTGACCAAAGTGCATCTTGCAAGTGAACATCATGGAAATTTACATCTGAGGTTGCTAGCTTAATTTCTAAATGATCAACATCAGCTTCATCGACGCGTAGAACAAATGGTAATTTAATTGGCTTAAATTCGAATGCCTTACCAGACGGCGGTGTTTTATTAATAATACGTAAATTACGCACATCTGCATGGCTTAAATGCACTTCTTTTTCTAATAATAAAGAGCGCCAACCTAAGCCTACGTCAGCTCTGTCTAATGAAACATCAACTTCGGTTAATTGCACCAAAACATTCTTAAGAATAATTCCGCGCAGTAAGTTTCCGCCTTCGTATTCATATTTAATTATTTTCTGAGCTTCTAAAACCCGATCTAATAAAAAACGACTTCCACGATCTGTTGACATCATGATGACTAACGAAGACGCTAATAATAAAAATATGATCAATATCGTCAGCAGGAAACTACGCAAAATGCGCCGCTTCTTAGGTGAGCGAGGTGCCGAAGTTGGCTGCTGTTCTACATCCGCCATAAAATAAACCTAATAAAATTTTATTTTTAAAGTTGTGGGCCTATAAAGAAATGTAAACGAATCGGATGGTTTTCATCTGAAATACCCGAAGCGACATCTAAACGGATTGGTCCGATTGGAGACTTCCAGCGAATTCCAACCCCAACGCTATAAGCTGCTGGATTATTAAAGTCTTTATCATAGGCATTACCAAAGTCTGAGAAAACAGCGGCTCGCCAACCGTCCTTAAACTGATAGTTATATTCTAAAGAACCTACAGCCAAAGCTTGTCCCCCAATTTTATATCCATCTACTTCTGGAGAAAGACTCTTATAGTCAAAACCACGAATTGTTTGATCACCACCAGTAAAGAATCGAAGATTGTACGGAACTTTGTCAAAATCGTCGGTAAAAATGTAGCTAAGGTCAGATCTTCCAACGAATTGATGATCATCATTTTCACCAAGAGAATAAATAAATCTCCAACCTGCACTTGCGATAGCCATATTGGCATCGGACAGTAAACTCTCACTACCTAATTCTAATTTATAGGTTTGTTTAAAAGCTTTCGTTGGGTTTAACCGCGTATTACTCGAAGTTTTTGAGGTTTCATAACTAAATAATAATGCTTCTTGCTCTGATGCCGCAGTTTTAAATGCATCTGGTAGCTCAGAAATATCAACATTACCCTGTTGGGTTAAACGGTCTAAACGGTAGCGGACACCAAAAGTATGTTGCCAGTTCCCTAGTGGACGCTTAATGATTCGCTCACCACCAACAACAGCGGATTCAGTAAGCAAACTTACATCTGGACCAATGTCATCACGAGTTTCACGCTCATAACCGCCCACGATGTTAAAATAGTCATTTAACGGATGCTTATAGGGAATACTGTATCGGCCATCAATAGATTGACGAATTTGTGAGACTTCTAAGTTGGCATCAAAAGAATGACCATATTTGTTCACAATAGAGCGGCGATACTGACTACGTAAACGTGCACCTGTATCGGTCCCATAACCAATACCCGTTTCTAAACTATTTAGCTTATCTGCATTTAAAGTCACAATAACTGGAATTCTTTTCGTTTCACGTGCTTGAGCTTGTAAACGATCTTGTTCAGTTTCTTTATCATCTTGCTGACTTGGAGCACTTTGCAACATTGCTGTTTGAGGTTCTCCCTCTTTTACTTTTTGTGTTCCAGCAAACTGTTTTTCATCTACTACGTTTTGTGTAACTTCTTTATTAGATGTGGCTAATTGACGTGCTTTAGCAAGTTGTCTTTCTTCAGGTGAAAGTAAATTAGATTCATCCACATCGATATTTTGCTCATCGACTAAAGCTTGCAAATCTGGTGGTAGTTCAAGTGGTTTTTCAATTGGATCGGGTTTAATGCTGTCAACTAAGGTGTAGTTAAAATAACGAGAGTTGGTTAAGTTATTTGCTAAAGTATTTACACGCCAAAATGCATAGTCATCACCTTCTTTCCAAGGCGCCATACTTTCTAAAATATTTTGGTTCAAAGGTAAGGGTTTCGATGGATCGCTCATGCGAAACTCAACCTTATCTAATTTATAGCGCTCACCTGTTTCATAGCGCAAATTGATATCAGCCTTGTTTTCTGGCTGACTCACTTTCACATCGTGCAGTCGCCAATAAGCATCAAAATAACCGTTATCAGTGGCTGCGTTAACAATTCGGGTTTTGGTGGTTTCATATAAACCATGATTAAAGATATCCCCAACATCCTGATCAGGAATTAAGCGAATAACCTGAAACTGAGGGCGTTTTTCACCAGCACCAGTAAATTCGATATTTTGCTCATTAATTCGCACTGGTTCATTTGGGGTAACCTTAACGCGAACTCGGCTCGGACTTAATTTTTCAAATTTAAACTCAGCATTATAATAACCAACTGCTTGAGCTGCCTGATTACTTAATGTTCTGAGCTGAGGTAAAGCCGCATTAAAATCTTCAAATGATTCTTGGGTAAATGTTGATAATTTCCCTTTAATATTTTTGGCCAGCGCATCTGGAGCACCGTCTACATCTGCACTAATACGCGGCACTTGTTCCATCGGAATTGCACGTGGTGGGCGCACTTTATTTAAAATACGTTTAAAGAAACCAGCTTGCTCAGGTGGCTGCTCAGCCTCCGGAGTTAACTCAGGTAAAGTTTTTCCAGTTTCATTGGCTTCGACTACAATCTGACTGTCAGATTTAATCTCTTGCATAAGCTGATCAATATTTACAGGCGCTTGATTAATCTGATTTAACTCAGACTGAGTTGCATCACTGACTGTAACTTCGGGTAGCTTCTGAGTACCATTTTGGAAGTTTTGCGCCTCACTTTTAGCTTCTTCAGCGACTTTATAAATTTCGTTTGCCATGTTTTGATCAACAGGCATGTCCGGTAAATCATCAAGATTATCAAGCGTAATTGGCTTAAATTCATCAATTTGATTTGGAAATTGTTCTTGTTGTTGCAATATAGCCAAGCTATCTTGTTGTTGCTGCGCTTGAGTCACAAGTGTAGCAATATCTGTTATTGGAGCAGTTGTTTGCTGACTCACTGGAACTGATTGTTCAGTTGACGCATCAGGCACCGTTTGATTTAAAGTTGAAGTGTCACTATCAACTGAAGTTTGAGCAAAACTTTGTGTTACACAAACCGTGAACAACAAGCTGCTACAAATAAGTTTAGGAATCCCCTGCATTTTTAAAATTAAATGCATAGAATGAGAGAGAGTTGACTGTTTAAACTTAATTTTAGAAGGCATAGAAAACTCTAGACTTATTTTTTAATAAAACGCACCAAGGTAAGTGTAAAACTCACTCAAAACCATTGATTTTTCATTTAATCAAGCGTTAAAAATATCATACATGGTTTTCGATGCAAATTAACAATCGGTCACATTTTTTTATAAAACACAATGAAGTTTGCACATGATGAAACAAGATGAGCACCTGATGACATCACGTCGGTTCGTACCGATGTTTTTTACCCAGTTTTTTGGCGCATTAAATGATAACGTTTTTAAGCAAGCTTTATTATTAGTGATTACTTATGGCTTGATTCAACAGCAATCTGCCCCTGTAAGTACTCTCAATAATTTAGCAGCTCTCTTGTTTATTTTGCCCTATTTCTTTTTTTCGGCCACTGCTGGACAAATTGCAGATAAATATGAGCGCTCTCAACTCGTCCGTGGCATAAAAATTTTAGAAATTATTATTATGCTCATCGGTACTGCGGGTTTCCTGTTGGGGCACTTATGGTTACTTCTTTTTGCCTTATTTTTGATGGGGACACATTCAACGTTCTTTGGTCCTATCAAGTACGCAATTTTGCCTGAAATTTTAAAACCACAAGAATTAATGTCTGGTAATGCTCTGTTTCAGTCAGGCACATCAATGGCAATTTTATTCGGGATGATTTTAGGTGGTGCTGTAATTGCATCATCGCATGGGAACTTATTGTGGATTAGTCTTACTGTTGTAATTATTGCTTGCATTGGCTATTTATGTAGTCGCTTCATCTTGCCACAGAAAGTTGCTGCTCCCGATTTAAAGATTGATTGGAATTTTCTTCGCACAAGTTTTCAAACGATTAAATATGCTAAAAGCTTACCGTTAGTGTTCACCATTTTGTTAGGTAACTCGTGGTACTGGTTTTATGGCGCTACTTATTTAACGCAAATTCCACAGCTTACCCAACAAAATCTGCATGCATCAGAAAATGTCGTTAGCCTTCTGCTGACTTTCTTTTCAGTCGGTATTGGCGTCGGGTCTCTTCTTTGCCGTAAAATTGGTGGCTCAGAAATTAATATTAAAATGGTACCAATTGGTGCGATTGGCCTTACCCTTTTTGCGCTTTACCTTGCTGCCAGTTTAGCTTTTGTACCTGAAAGAACTGGCGCATTACTCACGTTAAAAGATATTTTTACCCAAGGTTGGGTTTACTATCACGTCATGTTAGCGGTGACTTTACTGGGAATTAGCGGTGGTTTTTATATTGTTCCTTTATATGCCATGATGCAGGCTTATTCACCACGTTCACATCGTGCTCGTGTTGTAGCAGCAAACAACATTTTAAATGCCGTTTTTATGGTTTCATCTGCAATTTTTTCAATCTTAATCTTAAGTGTTTTAAAAATTGATATTAAAATACTATTTATTATTACAGCTGTACTTAGTGCAATCTTTAGTATTTGGCTTCTAGCACGTCTAAAACCAATGCTTGCCACAGCACATCTTTCTTTGGAGGACTAATTTATGCGCCACTATACTGGAATTGATCAGCTCATTAACTCTTTTGATCAAGCATTACGTAGTCTTGTTCCGGGTGCAACAGCAGCACAGCGCCAAAATCCGGCCGAATCGGTTGAAGCAAAACTAGGTGTAGAAGATGCTCGTCATGTTGCAGGCTTAATGCGTGTTAACCATAGTGGTGAAGTGTGCGCACAAGCCCTTTATCATGGACAAGCATTAACGGCGAAATTACCAAATGTACGCAAAGAAATGCAACAAGCAGCAATTGAAGAACAAGATCATTTAGCGTGGTGTGAAGTTCGTTTAAAAGAGCTAAATAGTCATACCAGTTTATTAAACCCAATTTGGTATGGGCTTTCATATGGCATGGGCGCACTTGCTGGTATTGCGGGTGACAAATATAGCTTAGGTTTTGTGGCCGAAACTGAACGTCAAGTCAGCCTTCATTTACAAGATCATTTAAACCAGTTACCTGCTCAAGATGATCGTTCTCGTAAAATTTTAGAGCAAATGAATGAAGATGAATTACATCATCGCCATACAGCTCTTGAGGCAGGTGGTGTTGAATTACCATATGCAGTAAAAATTACGATGACTGCTATTTCAAAGCTAATGACAAAAACGAGTTATTATCTTTAAAAAAACAAAGGATTGATCTAATTCGGATCAATCCTTTTTAAATATTATTTTAAGCCGTGATCATATTTGAAACGTTCAATATCTCGAATTGAGTTCCAATAGTTTCGATTAATACGATCACGATCATTTTGTAATTCTCTTAAAAGCTTACGATAACGTTCACGCTCTTCTGGCTTTAATTTTTCGTTATAAGCACTGTCAGAATATTGCTTAAACTTTTCGTCATAACGATCATATTCATTTTTTGCATTATAGTAGTCGGAAGCTGCCTGATAATAAGGTCTTAAACGATTACGCTGCTCAACTGGGCACACATTGATATTGCCACTACCTTCTAAAGCACTATAAAAAATATTTGTTGGCTGACAATAATACCCTAAACCTTCTTTATACCCACGTTCATATGACTTTTGATCTGGAACAATATTGGCTTTTCCACATGCTTTGTAATATTGATCTAAACGTGGCGACGAACCTTTTGAACCATCTTTCTCACCCACTAATGACCAATTCGCAGTCTTACATTCTTCTACGCTCATTGCTGCACAACCTGAAAGGCTGATTGCTAGAATGGCTAAACCGATATTTTTCATATTAAGAGAACTCAAAAAAATAAATTAAAAAAAACGCAAAAATAAAATTCCAGTAAACACCCTAAAAGGTCCTGCTCTATTCAAGACTTCAAAAATAAGTGCCTCACTGGATAAGTCTTAAGTTTAAATCAGTTTGACCCTCTCACCAAATTGAAAGGTCATAATTCTTAATATTATTTAATTAAAAAAATCAAATTCGTAGAAATTTGCTCGCTCTTAAACGACCTTTATACACTAATTTTACTTAAAATTATTACCTCAAAAACTAATTACAAGTTTATGATTATTAAAATAAAAAACTAAAACCAATCATAAATTATTCTTTAATCATTTTACTCTTTTTTTACGCGATTAACTTCCAAGGCTAAGGTAGGATTTTAGCTAAATAACCACCAAGGTTTTTTATAATGAGTACGCATATTTACCCAAGTTTAAACTTACAAAATCCTCACTTTAAGGCATTTAAAATATCAGATGATTTTATTCCTCCAACACAACCTCATATTTTCAATTCCGAGCTTTTTTTAAAAGAGGTTGATGATTATTTAAATTTATATCCTCATACCCAACACATTGATATTTGTCTGCACGACTTAAACGGACATATTCGAGGGAAACGGATTGATGTTAAAAGTTTAAAGAATCTCTCTAATGGATGTTATTTTCCACTTTCTGTGTACGCTATGAGCCTTGATGGAAAAGTGATTGAAGAGACAGGTTTAGGAAAATATATTGGTGAACCAGACAAACTTTGCTTGCCCATTTTAGGCAGCTTGCAACCCAGTGCATTATCTCCTGAATTGAATGCTCAGCTTTACCTATCCATGCAAGAAGAAGATGGTTCAGATTGTCACTATGAACCACGCAATATATTAAAAAAATTATTAAATCAGTTACAGGTTACCAATTATTTTCCTGTCATGGCTGCCGAACTAGAGTTTTATCTTTTCTCACCTCAGCATCAGTCTGAAACCTGCATAGAAAACCAATGTTTCGATATAGATGCGCCAAATAACTATCAGCAAGTCCTAGATGAAGTTGAGAAAGCAGCCCTACTTCAATCTATTGAAATTACCGCTATTGTTGCAGAGTCATCACCAGGTCAATATGAATTAAATCTTCAACACAGCCATGATATTTTAAAACTTTGTGATCAAATTAATGCCTTAAAAAGAATTGTAAAGCAAGTTGCAAGAAAGCATGACTTAACTGCCTGTTTCATGGCAAAGCCCAACTTAGCAAAGGCTGGAAGCGGCATGCATTTTCATATGAGTCTGCTTAATCAATACCATGAAAATATATTTAGCTCAGAAGTAGAAAAAGATGAGCTTTCCGTCAAATTACTAAACGCGATTAGTGGACTCATTGAGTTAATGCCTGCATCCATGGCGATTTTAGCGCCTAATATTAATTCTTATAGACGTTTTAAAATTGGTCATCATGTGCCATTAGAAGCCAATTGGGATACCAATAATCGTAATGTCGCAATTCGCATTCCATGCTCAGATGTACAAAATCAACGTTTAGAATATCGGGTTGCTGGAGCCGACTGTAACCCCTATCTGGTTGCAGCGACTATTTTAGCTGGCGTGTCTTATGGCTTATCTCATAAGTTACCGCTGCCAAAACCTGCACATCTTTTAAAATTTCAAGACGAGCATATTTTATTAGCCAACAACCAACCAGAAGCCTTAAAAATATTTAAAGGAAGTCTTATTTTAAAAGGATATTTAGGAGCAGACTTTGTCGAACATTGGTACACAGTGAAACAGGCTGAATATCAAAATATTTACAGCCAAATGACTGAAGCAGAACAACATTGGGATATATAAATAAAAAAAGCAAAAAAACTATAAATCACTTTGCAAACCCTTAGGGAGAAATACCCTAAGGTTTTTTTATATCTAATGATTTTTCTGTTGAGCTAAAAAACGTAATCCAACACCAGGTTCAGTAGCAATATAGCGTGGTTGAATCGCGTTATCCCTCAGTTTACTACGTAACTTACCCACCAAAATACGTAAATAGTGAGTATCTTCCTGATGGGTTGGCCCCCAAAGTTCTTTTAAAAGCTGTGGCTGTGTTAAAAGCTGTCCTTGATAGCGCATTAATAGTGTCAAAAGTTGAAATTCTTTTCGAGTTAAAGTAATTGGCTGTTGCTCAACCCAAACTAAACGTTGCGTGACATCGACTTTAAGGTAACCATCATCATACACATGTGCTTCTTGCTGAATCGGTTGATTTCTTAAAATGACACGAATGCGCGCCAAAAGCTCTTGCACACTAAAAGGTTTGGTCATGTAATCATTTGCGCCAGCATCGAGCAAAGCAACTTTTTCATATTCATCGGCACGTACAGATAACACAATAACAGGCACATTCGACCAGCTACGTAATTCTTGGAGTACTTCTTTACCATCTAAATCAGGTAAACCTAGGTCAAGAATAACCAAATCAGCACCTTGGGTCGCCAAAATTTCTAGGCCTTTGTAACCAGTCTCACAGAGCGTGGTTTTGTATTTTTGTGTTCTTAAAGCGATGTCTAAAAATTTACGGATTTGAGGCTCATCATCAATAATCACAATACGTGTTTCTACAGGCGATGTTTCTGAAGTTATCATGACTTTACAACTTATTCTTTTACTGGATGAATGGGTAATCTGATTTGAATTAAAGTACCTTTATTTTGGCGTCCTGAAAATGCTTCTATTGTACCCATATGAGCACCAATAATTGCCTTAACAATCGTTAGCCCTAAACCTGTACCAAATTTTCCACGGTCTCCACGCTCCATAGTGTAAAACATATCAAAAATGCGGTTTCTTTCGTCTTCAGGAATTCCTGCACCTTTATCTTCAATTTCTATTTTTACTTCATCTTCTGATGAAAGTTGAGCACGAATCATGACAGATTCATCTGGAGGTGAAAAGTTTGCCGCATTTTCTAAAACATTAAAAATGGCTTGCTCTACCAGTGCTGGGTGTACATATAAACTAATCGCTTGTTCAGGTAACTCAACCGACACTTGCGTATCTGGTTTATAGCGCTTTAAACGGCGGGTTGCAGAACCAATTAATTCATCCACACCAATCCAGTCTCTTTTTAAAGATAGACCTTCATGCCCCAAACGTGTCATATCAAGTAGGTTTTGAATATAACGATCTAAGCGTTCGCCTTCTAAATGAATGGTTTCGAGTAAATCCTGTTGGTCTTGTTCTGACATATCAGCTTTAAAATGGGCAAGTGTGTCTGCTGCACCAATAATAGAAGCAAGCGGTGAACGTAAATCATGCGATACCGAAGATAATAAAGCAGAACGTAATCGCTCTGTTTCACTGGTGACTTTTGCTTGTTCAAGTTCATTGACCAATTGGGTTCGAAGTGCTGCCTGTGCAATATACTCAATTACACTTTCAGTTAGTTTTTTCTGCTCAAAATTTAGAGAAACCACGTCATCCTTAAAGTAAATTCCCACTATACCTAGGCTATTTTTTTGCTCTAAAAGTGGTAAAAACCACCAGTTCGATTGACTAAGGGTATCGGTAAAACGTCCACACGGCTGTTGATGTTTCAAACACCATTCTGCAGCTACTTTTTCTTTATCATTTAGTTCTATGTCAGATGAAATAACTCTATCTTGGATAGAAATCCACACCTTCGTTTGAAGTTGGGTTTCTAAAGTCATACGTCCTGTTTGCATGACTTCTTCAAGGTTCACCGCACTAGAAAGCTTACGTGCCAAGTCTTGCATTACTGTGGTGTAGGCATTGGCAGCTTTTAAAGACAAAACCTGCTGACGTAACTGAGAAGCCAAACGCCCAGCGATTAAAGCTGCCGCAAAAAAAGCAACAACGGTAACCACCCCTTGGTGTGCTGAAATTTGAAACGTAAAACGTGGCGCAATAAAGAAAAAGTTATAAGCCAAGAAACAAATAAGTGCGGCTACTACCGCAGCAAGCATTCTAGTTTTCGTTGCTACAATTAAAACTGAAATAATGAAAATGACAGAAAAGTCTTCAATCCCTAATAAAACTTCAGCAAAGTGCGCTATAAAAATACTGGCACAGGTAACGGCTAAAACAAAAATACTTTCTTTTAGTGATAAAAATGATGGCTTTTCAAGCTGAGTTGTCTTTTTGGTGCCCTGTTCTGGATGCAAAATGGTTAAAGCAATTGAGTTTTCTTGATTCAATAATTGTTGAGCTAAATTTTTCTTAAATAACTTTAACCACCACGGCGAAATACTTTTGCCAATGACCAGATTTGAGATTCCCCTATCCACAGCAGCATCCATTAAAACAGATGCAACCTGATGGCCATATATTACTTCTGTGCGACCACCAAGTTGCCGAGCCAGTTCAAATGCACGATCAATCTCAATATATTCTTTTTTATATGAATTTCCTGAACTCTGCCCAAAGTCCAAGCTTTTAGCAACGTTTACTACAGTCCACGTAGCCCCATAACGTTCTGCTAAACGACAACCTGCCCGTACTAAATATTCAGAAGAACCTTGCCCATCTATCGCAATCATTAATTCGTTTTGCAACGATATAGATTTCAAACCTTTAGAGGCATAACTCTCTTTTAAATCTGAATCGACATGTTCCGCAACGCATTGCATTGCCAATTCACGTAATGCAGTTAAGTTTGAAATGCTAAAAAAGCCTTGTAGTGCCAGATTCGCTTGATCGGGCACATAGACTTTTCCTTGATGGAGCCTTTCAATGAGTTCACTGACTGGCAAATCAATTAAGCGAATGTCTCGAATACGATCAAACACTCTATCTGGTACAGTTTCACTTACCCTAATGCCCGTAATCTGGTACACCACATCATTTAGGCTTTCTAAATGCTGAATATTCATGGTGGTGAATACGTCAATACCTGCATCTAGCAATTCATTGACATCTTGCCAACGTCGTTCATGGCGACTATTGGGTATATTGCGATGAGCTAACTCATCAACTAAAACGATTTCGGGATGCCTAAGTAAAATAGCATCCAAGTCCATTTCTTCTAAACTATGCCCCTGATACTGCATTTCCTTTCTAGCAATCTGAGGCAACCCTTCCAAAATTTTTAGAGTTTCTGTTCTTCCATGGGTTTCGACAACACCTACAACAACGTCTGTACCTTGTTGAAACAACTCTTTGGCACGAGCAAGCATGGCATAGGTTTTTCCAACACCAGGCGCCGCACCGAGAAAGACCGTTAGTCGACCGGCTTGATATCTGTTGACATGATTTAATAAGGCCTCAGCCTGATTTTCGCGATTGCTTTGCACTTGATATCATCCGGTAAACTAACAACTTTATTTTTAAGTTAATGTGTAGATTGTAATTGATCTAAAGCAATATTGAGCTCTAATACATTAACACGAGCTTGTCCTAATACACCAAACTGCATCGGTTCAATATGCTTTTGCAATAGCCCTTCCACAACTTTAAGATCTAAATGGCGCGCTTGAGCCACTCGAGCCACCTGTAACTGAGCGGCTTCGGGACTAATATGCGGATCGATACCGCTGCCAGATTTAGTCACCAAATCACTTGGAATAGGTGTATTGCTTGTGTGATCTTGCTTTTTCACCGCGAGTATCTGAGCGTCGATTTGCTTTTGTAACTCAGGATTAGTACGAGCTAAGTTTGTACCCGCCATTGCCATTGGGTCATAATTTGCTGCCGAAGGACGTGGATGAAAATATTCATTCCCGACAAATGGCTGAGCTACTAAAGTTGACCCAACAACTTTGTGATCTATTTCGACCAAACTACCATTCGCTTGATTGTTAAATAAAACCTGCCCAGCGCCAGTAGCGATAGTACTGTAAACAGCACCGCACCCTACTAGAGTAAAAATTAATAATCCTAAAGATGCTCTTAAGGTCTGACCCAAATTTGCTTCTGAATTTTGTACATAAGTTTTCATTTCAAACTCCAGATTACAAACCAAATAATTGAACAATCACCACATCGATCGCTTTAATGGCAATAAATGGTAGGACCACACCACCCACACCATAAATCAACATATTTCGACGTAATAATTGAGTTGCAGTTGAAGGTTTAAATTTCACACCTCGGAGAGCAATTGGAATTAATAACGGGATAATAATCGCGTTAAAGATTAATGCTGATAAAATCGCGCTACTTGGGCTCGCCAGATGCATCACATTTAAAACCTGCATTTGCGGAATCGCTGCAGCGAATAATGCAGGCAAAATTGCAAAGTATTTAGACACATCATTTGCTAAAGAAAACGTTGTTAAAGCACCACGAGTAATCAACTGCTGTTTACCAATTTCAACCACCGCAAGTAGTTTGGTCGGGTCTGAGTCTAAATCGACCATATTGCCTGCTTCTTTCGCAGCTTGCGTACCAGAATTCATGGCTAAGCCAATATCTGCCTGAGCTAATGCAGGTGCATCGTTGGTTCCATCACCGACCATCGCAATTAAACGACCTTGTTGTTGTTCAGTGCGAATACAAGCCAGTTTGTCTTCAGGTTTTGCTTCGGCAATATAGTCATCTACACCAGCTTCAGCAGCAATCGCAGCAGCAGTTAATGGGTTATCACCCGTCACCATTACGGTTTTGATACCCATTTCTCTTAAACGAGCAAAACGTTCTTTAATGCCGTGTTTAATCACATCTGAGAGTTCAATCACGCCCAATACATGATGTTGATTTGCCACAACCAATGGTGTTGCACCTTTTTTAGCGACTTGTTCAACACGTGCTTTTAACTCTAAATCTTGAGAATAATCTTCATCGACAAATTTCAAAATGGCATCTAACGCACCTTTACGAATTTGATCACCATTCGGTAAATTCACACCAGAAATTCGAGTCGAAGCACTAAAAGAGATAAATTCGGCTTGTTCAGGTTCTTGCTGTTTTAAACCTTGCTCTTTTGCTAACTTAACAATCGATTTCCCTTCTGGTGTTGGGTCAGCAAGTGAACTTACCCAAGCAGCAGCTCTCAACTCAGACTCGGTTACCGAAGTTAAAGGATAAAAAGAAGTCGCTTGACGGTCACCATAAGTAATGGTTCCTGTTTTATCGAGTAAAAGCACATCAATGTCACCCGCAACTTCTACCGCTTTACCTGATTTTGTCAAAACATTCGCTTTGAGTGCACGGTTCATCCCCGCAATACCAATCGCAGGTAACAAGCCACCAATGGTTGTAGGAATCAAGCAGACCAATAACGCCACGAGCACAACTGGATCAAGTTCAATATGCAAATACTTGGCAATAAATGGCAAGCTAATCACAACAATTAAAAACGTGATTGTCATCACCATTAATAAGAAGCCAAGCGCAATCTCATTCGGTGTTTTTTGGCGATTTGAACCTTCAACCAAAGCAATCATACGGTCTAAGAAACTTTGACCAGATTCAGCAGTCACTTGCACAACAATACGATCTGTAAGAACTTTGGTTCCGCCAATAACACCTGAACGGTCTGTTCCAGCTTCACGTAGCACAGGTGCTGACTCACCTGTAACAGCTGATTCATTAATAGTGGCAAAGCCTTCTACAATCTCACCGTCGGCAGGAACAAGCTCACCTGCATGTACTTCAATAAAATCATTTAAATGAAGTTCAGTAGCTGCAATTTGAGTGGTTTGACGGTCTGTCAAAGAGTTGAGTCTTCGAGCCGTTAAATTTTCTCTTGCTGCACGTAATGAAGATGCCTGTCCACGACCTCTGGCCTCTGCAACTGCTTCAGCATAGTTAGCAAATAAAATGGTAATAAACAGAATTGCTGTAACCACTAAACCAAATAACAGCGTGGTGTAACCCAAGATTGTACTAATGCCTGTAACTACTGTTCCAAGCCATACAATTGCCATCACAGGATTTTTAATTGCATGCTGCGGTAGCAGTTTCACAAATGCATTTTTCCAAACTTCAAAATTTGGCACTGCCATGGTTTGTTTATGGCTATTTACATGAGTTTGTGTATTCATTTTCACTCGCCTCCTTAGCCTTTAACCAACAAAAGTTGATCGGCAATTGGCCCAAGGACAAGAACTGGCATAAATTGTAATAAGGTAAGCAACACAACAATCGTAATCAGCGTTAAAGCAAAGGTTGGAGTTTCAACTTGAAGACTACCTGCTGTTTCGGGTGCTTTTCTTTTTGCTGCTAAACGTGTCGCAATCATTAATGGCAAAATTAATGTCGGAAAACGTCCTAACAGTAGAGCGATACTACAAGTGACATTCCACCATACAGTGTTGTCTCCAAGACCTTCAAAACCTGAACCATTGTTGGCAAATGCAGAGACATATTCATAGAACACTTGGCTGATACCATGTGGTCCCGGATTACTAATTCCAGATATGCCTGGAATGCTGAGGCTTAATGCGGTAAATGCAAGAATGACTAAAGGTTGAATCAAGATAATAATCGCGAGCAATTTAATTTCTGCTGCTTCAATCTTGCGCCCAAACAATTCAGGGGTACGACCTGTCATTAAACCTGCAATAAATACTGCAAGTAATAGATAAATCATAAACTGTTGCAGACCACAGCCCACACCGCCCCAAATCGCATTAATCAACATATTGATGAGTTCGACTAAACCAGTAAGCGGCGCAGAAGAATCATGCATCATATTGACCGAACCGTTATTCACCTGCGTAGTGATCGCTGCCCAAACTGCTGATGCGGCTGGTCCAAAACGTTGTTCTTTACCTTCCATTACGGCAAGTTGAGATGCTGTCGATGACATACTTTCAGACCAGACGGCTGCTGCACCTGAAATAATCGACATAAAAAGCATGCTACCAAACACAAAGTAAGCAAACTTTTTACGATGAGTAAAATGCCCAACCATAAAAATTACTGTGATTGGAATGAGTAAAATCGCAATCATTTCTAATAAATTAGACAGTGGTGTTGGATTTTCTAAAGGCACAGAACTATTTGGACCGTACCATCCACCACCGTTACTACCCAATTGCTTAATAGCCACCATCGGTGCAACTGGTCCCAAAGGAATTTTTTGAGTTTCTACAGTGTTGGCTTTATCAATAAGTTGTACTTCTGGCCCGCCTTGGAAAGTTGCTGGGACACCTTGGCTATTGAGCAATAATGACCAGACAAAACAGAGTGGAAGCAAAAAGCGTACTGTAGGGCGAATTACATCTGCCCAATAGTTACCAATTAAAATTTGATCTGGCTGCTCGGCAACATCGGCTGCAATATAGCTTGGGCTCTGATAAAAGAACGCTCTTAAAGTTGCGACCACCAAAGCCAGCCCCATCATTGGAGTAATGACTTGCAAGCCCACAATACCTGTCATTTGCGACAAATAAGATAATTGAGCTTGCCCAGAATAATGCTGTTGATTGGTATTAGTTAAAAATGAAATAACCGTGTGTAATGCTAAATCCCAACTCATATTTGGTGCATGATTTGGATTTAATGGTAGCCATGCTTGTGTCATAAAAATAGCAAAAACGGCTATAGCTAGAAAAACACAGCTCACAACAAATGCTAGAGAATATTGTTTCCAGTTCATTTGTTGTTGTGGAGATATACTTAACAAGCGATAAACAGGATTTTCAATCCAGCGAAATAATCCATCGCCCGCCATCGGCTGATTTGTCATCACTTTGGATAGATATTTACCGAGGCACCATGCTAGAAAAATAGCAATAAATAAAACAAGGATAAGTTCTAACATGGCTATTCTCCTCTATACCCCTTGGCTTGATTTGCCAAACTGGAAATAAGGAGAGATGAAGAAATATCATTTGTTTTAAGTCCGCATAAGACAATGCCAGACTGATGCAAGATGCACATTTGAGAATTTATAAGCATCTTTATTGTCCTGAAATAACACTAATTTAGTGAATTTCAGTATGGATAAAATGTCCGTAAATTCTCTATTGAGGAAATTAAAGACCGCGTAAAGTTTGCGTAAAATCTTGTGTGAAAGCCTTTAA
This sequence comes from Acinetobacter sp. ACIN00229, assembly GCF_016106645.1. NCBI lineage: Bacteria > Pseudomonadati > Pseudomonadota > Gammaproteobacteria > Moraxellales > Moraxellaceae > Acinetobacter > Acinetobacter sp. ACIN00229. The sequence goes on along the minus strand of NZ_JADWOM010000025.1, from coordinate 20,469 downwards.
ACTTTAAAATTAACGACTGGATAAAGCATGCTATCAGCCTTTAAGGTTTCACAAGGCCAAAGTTCATATAAAGGAATTTTTACATCAAGTGCCAAAGGTAATTTTTTAGAATTAAATTGCATATGGTCCAGATCACTTCCCCATGCAATCAAATCTACATCTAATGAGATATGATGCGATGGACGAACACGCCCAGAATCTGACTCAAGTTGCTTTAAAAAAGATTCAATTTGGTCACACGATAAAGTGCTATTTAATAGACATGCTGAATTCCAATAATCATCTCCAATACCATCTCGGCATGGAATTTGATAAACAGATGAAAACTGCACTTTCCCCAAAGTTGCTAATTGCGTATACGCAAAAGTAAAGTGCTGATCTGCGTCTAAATTACTCGCTAGGGCGAGCGCAAAAATTGTTTCTGGTGCGTTCAAGACGAATTCCTACAGCATTAGCTTCTGCAATGATGGCGGGCTTACGGATGGTTATGGTAATTTTTTCAATTGTTGGAAAGGTTTCAAACAAACATTTCAAAACAAGATGTGCTGCATGTTCAATTAATTCAGGTTTAGCTTGTTGAATAGTTTGAGCCGATAACTCACAAATCTGCGCATAGTTGAGTGTGTCCTCAAGCTTGTCAGACGCTGCAGCTCGGCTCAAATCATTATGGATGGTTAAATCCAACATTAAAGGTTGAATGATTTGTCTTTCCCAGTTGAAACAGCCAATCACTGTCTCAACCTTCAAGCCTTCAATAATAATGGCATCCATAAATTTAAACTGACCTTAGTGCTTTAACAACGAAGCAGGTTCCATATTTTGAACCATTTTCAAACGTTGGTCTGCATAAATATCAGTATATGGTGCGAGTACGCGCATAAAACGATCGAAATAAAGCATTTGCTTAAATAACAAGGCAAAATCACGTGGGAATTTAATACCGTGGCGCTCACCAACTCCTACCATATCCATCATAATGTCGTTTAAATCGGCTGGATTTGAAGCGAGAATCTGTTGAGGGTCAGACATTAATACGCCGTTAAATAAGCGCTCTAAATCTTGTGCTAATACATCAACATCAACTTTATTATGAGTCATACCCATTTTCAGCATGTTTTCAGCCATTGCCTGATAATCAGTTTTTTGTAAGGCATCCATAAAGGCCATACATGCTGTCCAAACTTCAGGCTTTAACTGACCCACAATACCGAAATCGATAAAACCAATTCGACCATCTTCAAGCAACATTAGGTTCCCAGCATGTAAATCCGCATGAAAACTCTTACATAGCATGAGGCTACCGAACCATGTATTCATGGCAGTAATCAGTATTTGCGATGGATCTTTAGCATATTGTTTTACAACACTAAAGTCCGTCAAAGACACACCGTATAGGCGTTGCATAGTTAATACACGACGTGTAGAAAACTGATGATAAACCTTAGGTGCAGTCGCAGCTTTGTTTTGCGAAATATTCAGATATTCAATAAAGTCATCTAAGTTTTGTGCTTCTTCAATGAAATCGACTTCACGAACCATACGGCTTTTAATTTCATCAACAATTTCTGAAAGAGCAGCAAATTTGATTTTTGGTACTGCACGTTCAAGTAGCTTGGCAGCCCAATGCACTACACTTAAGTCTGTATATAAAATGGTTTCAACGCCAGGCTTTTGTACTTTAATAACAACATCTTCACCTGTGGTCAGCTTAGCTGCATGAACCTGAGCAATTGAAGCAGAAGCTAATGGCTTTTCATCGATGTAGCTAAAAATCTGGCTTAAATCACGCCCTTCAAACTCAGATGCAAGCACACCTTGAATATAACTAAATGGAAGTGTTGGAGTCTGGTCTAAACAACCTTGAAATTCTTCTACATATTCTCGCGGGAAAAGCGATGGTGTACTCGCAATAAACTGACCAAGCTTAATATAAGTTGAGCCAAGTGACTCAAAAGTCTCTCGCATGAGTTTGGCATTACTTGGTTTTTCAGTTGCGTATTTAATTCCAGCTTTGGCCGCAACCACTGCTGTTTCACCAATGCGGGCGACGGAACGTAACCCATCAAACAAAATATTTTTTTTCATATTTCTTCAAAACCAAATCATTCAGGTTGAGTGTAGCAAATTTTGTTTAATTTACTGATTAGCTTGCCTGACAAAGTGGGCAATTTACATCTTTATCAAAACTAACAATACGTTGTGTCATATTTAAACCATCCCACAATAATAGTTTCTGCTTTAAAGGTGTACGATTTAACCCTAAATATAGCAAAGTGTGATGTGCTTGTAATGACGCTATCATTATAGGAGTAGTCGCTAGCACCCCTGATTCTGCACAGCGCAGTCCTTCATTACTATGTTGTTCTTTCGGAAAAAGACATTCATAACAAGCTGAATCTCCTTCAACCATAAACATTTGTGCCTGAAAACCAATTGCTGAAGCACTAATTAGTGCGACCTGATGCTTCTTACAAGCTGCATTTACCAAATAGCGGGTTGTAAAATTATCACATCCATCTAAAACCACATCTTGGTGTTCAACCAGTCTATCAATGTTATGTTCGTCTAACCGTTCGTTATAGTATTCAACACAGATATAAGGGTTAATTTTCTGTAAACGTTTAGCCAAAATTTCTGCTTTATAACGTCCGATATCTTCATGACCAAATGCAATTTGACGCTGTAAATTACTTATCTCAATCGTATCTGCATCAATCAGTGTAATTTTCCCAACCCCTGCTCGCGCAAGTAGTTCTGCACTGCTGCAGCCTATTCCACCAGCACCCACAATCAACACATTAGCAAGCTTGAGTCTTTCTTGAGCTTCAATATCCCATCCATCAAGTAAAATCTGACGGCTATAGAGATGCATTTCTTCATCACTTAACTCTACAAAATCGATATCTTGAAGCTCGGTCACGCGTTAATCCTTTCACTTAGAAGCGAAATGATTTTATGACTAAGTTCGTCATTATGAAAGCTATAAAATAGAAACAACTTTTTTATTCTAATAAACCTTATTTACCAACATTGCATCTATCAAGCTTTCTGCAACAATAGAAATATCTATTTTCTTTATTACTTAGGCTAAATATGACGCAATCATATATTGCACCTGTAGAGTTAGAAAAAGCTTATCGTTTATTAAATCATGGTCCAACTGTGCTTGTTTCTGCACAACATGGTGATGACCGCAATGTGATGGCTGCCGCTTGGGCATGTGCCTTAGAGTTCAAACCAGCCAAAGTGTCCGTGGTTCTTGATAAAAGTACTAAAACCCGACAGCTCGTTGAGCAAAGTGGCTATTTCACACTACAAGTTCCTTGCTATGCACAGCTTGATCTGACTCATCAACTTGGCACCATTAGTAAGTTGGATGATCCACAAAAACTTGAGCATTGTGGTGTTGAACTATTTTATCAAGAAGGTCTTACTAGCCCGCTTGTATCAGGTTGCATTGCATGGCTTGTCTGTAAACTTATTCCAGAACCTCATAATCAGTCGGCTCATGATTTATTTATTGGTTCTGTTGTGGGTGCATGGGCAGATAGCCGTGTTTTTAGAGATGGGCACTGGCACTTTCAAGATGCACCGAAAGAACTTCGAAGCCTGCACTATATTGCAGGTGGAACGTTTTACTTGATTGGTGAAGAAGTCAAAGCTCAGCTTTAATCATCAAAAAGCGAGTTTCATTTAAATTTTGAAGTGTATTGAATTCAACCTAGAAAATTTCTGCTCAATGGCAAAAGACCGCATAACAATTGCGGTCTTTTGCAGTCAGTGACTATTTTTTAAAATTTCATATTTAAACTTGAGCAACTTCACGAGCAATCACCAAACGTTGAATATCCGAAGCCCCTTCATAAATCTGGCTTACACGAACATCACGATAAATTCTCTCTACAGGGAAATCGCTCACGTAGCCATAGCCACCATGAATCTGGATCGCATCTGAACAAACTCGCTCAGCCATTGTTGATGCAAATAGCTTTGCCATTGAGGCTTCTTTTAAACAAGGTAGCCCCGCATCTTTTAAAGTTGCAGCATGCAAAACTAGCTGATGTGCAGCTTCAATCTGAGTTGCCATATCGGCTAAGCGAAAACCAACCGCCTGATGCTGAACTAATTCCACCCCAAAGGCCTTACGTTCATTTGCATATTGCACGGCTGCATCAAAAGCCGCTCTTGCCATTCCAACAGATTGAGCAGCAATCCCAATACGTCCAGCTGCTAAATTAGAAAGTGCAATTTTATAACCCTCACCTTGTTGCCCTACCAAATTTTCTAACGGAATTCGACAGTCCTCAAAAGTAATGGTTGCTGTGTCTGAAGCATGTTGGCCCATTTTGTCTTCAATTCGAGTCACCAAGTAACCTTGTGTATTGGTCGGCACAAGAAAGCACGAAATGCCTTTTTTGCCAGCTTGTTTATCTGTGACCGCAAATACCAAAGCCACTTGGGCGTTTTTACCGCTGGTAATAAATTGTTTTACGCCATTTAAAACCCAATGGTCACCATCTCGCTCGGCTTTACATAGAATTGCGCTCGCATCGGAACCGACATGTGGCTCAGTTAAACAAAAGCACCCTAGCCATTCGCCAGAGGCAAATTTTGGCAAATAGGTTTGTTTTTGCTGCTCTGAACCGTATGCCAGTGTAATACCGCAAATCAAAGAGTTTTGTACGCTTACGATTGTCGAAATAGCACCATCGCCTGCGGCAATTTCCTCAATTGCGAGTACCAAAGAGACATAATCCATTCCCGCACCGCCCCATTCATTAGGAACGGTCATGCCCATAGCACCTAGTGCACCTAAATCTTTTAACTCTTGAGCTGGAAACTCATGAGTTTTATCGCGATGTGCAGCTGTTGGTTTTAACTGATTTTGCGAGTAATTACGCATCATCTCCTGAACCATACTTTGTTCAGCATTTAAGATCATTTAAATATCCTTATTTTTATTATTTTGCTGCCATACGAATTGCACCATCTAGACGGATGACTTCACCATTTAAGTAAGAGTTTTCAGCAATATGCCCAACTAAACGAGCAAATTCTTCGGGTTTTCCTAAACGCGATGGATATGGCACCATTTGTCCCAAAGCATCTTGCACATTTTGTGGCATGCCCTTAAGCATTGGAGTTTCCATAATTCCTGGCGCAATCGTCATAATACGAATGGCATGTCGCGCAAGCTCACGAGCAATTGGCAATGTCATGGCAACAATAGCGCCTTTAGATGCTGAATAGGCAGCCTGACCGATTTGACCGTCGAATGCTGCAACGGAAGCAGTGTTAACAATGATTCCACGATCTTCTTCACCTGCTTCAACCGTATTTTTACTCATTGCATCTGCTGCAAAACGCAGCATGTTAAATGTGCCTGTGACATTAATTTGCAGTGTTTTTGAAAATAGCCCCAAATCATGTACGCCTTCACGGCCAACTACTTTTGCAGAAGGACCAATACCCGCACAGTTAACCAAACCATGCAAGCTGCCATGTTTTACTAACACATCTTTAAAGAACTGTTCAGCAGCAGCTTCATCGGTTACATCAAGTTTTACGAAGTCAGCTTTTGGCCCTAATTGTTTTACTTGCTGCTCGCCTGCTTCTACATTCATGTCGACCAATGTGACTGAAGCACCTTGCTTTACCAAATACTCAGCTGTAGCAGCACCTAAACCAGAGCCACCACCTGTAATCACGAAATGTTTCCCTTGAATTTTCATTATTTACGATCCTATAGAAATGTTCTTTAACTTTAGTTGTGAGAGTAAAAGTTGTTGTTTTCCGATACAATTTCAAAAAGCCTCAAAATGCTTGCAGCTTTTGATCAATCCAAATTTTAAATATGAAATATTTCACTTGAAATATATGAAGAAAATATGAGTCTTTGACATGGTTGTCCAATCTTCTTTAAGTAAAGGCACAATTTCTATTGCACTAGTACATGAAGCACTGAGTGCGGCTTATGCCAAAGGCCTAAATACACAAATAATTCTAAATAAAGCAGGCATTCCCGCTGAATTATTGATGTCTCCAAAGGCTCGTGTGCCTGTTACGACATATGCCCAATTATGGATAGAGCTTGCCAACGCCATGAACGATGAATTTTTTGGTATGGATAGTCATCCTATGCGTCGTGGCAGCTATAAGTTATTGACTAAACTTGTCAGTACGGCCGAAACTTTAGAAAAAGCACTCTACGATATTTTGAAGTTTTTTAACTTTGTGCTTGATGACATGCGCGGAGAATTAATACGAGATCAAGAAAAAGCTTATTTGGTGATTCATGATCGTGAACAACCTAAACGCATGTTTACCTATGCAACCTTTTTAATATTAGTACACGGACTTATGTGCTGGTTAGTAGACCAACGAATTGGCTTAAATAGTATTAGAGTACGTTGTCCTAAACCGAGCGATATTCAGGATTACCTCATACGTTTCGGTGAAGATATTCAATTTAATGCCGAGATAAATCGAGTTGAATTCGATGCCCACTATTTAGATATTAAAATTAAAAAAGATAAAAAAGCGCTTTATGATTTTTTAGAACAAACTCCACAAAATCTTTTAGTCCGTTTTAAAAATGAAAATGCCCTGAGCGTTCTTATTCGTCGTCATTTATTGAAACTGCACCCCGCCCAATGGCCCGAACTCAAAGATGTTGCAAAACAACTCAATATTTCAGAAGCCACCATTCAACGCCGTCTGAAACATGAAGGAGTCAGTTATCAACAAATTAAAAATGAAATCCGCTGTGATATTGCGGTTGAACGTTTAAGTAAAACGAATGATTCAATTCAAGATATTAGTGAAAATTTAAGCTTCCAAGACCCTAGCGCTTTTCACCGTGCCTTTAAAAAATGGACTGGCGTCAGTCCAGGTGCGTATCGAGATAATTTAACTGCACACAAGCAATAAAATCCATACTCAACGAAGCTTAAGACATAAAAACCCTAAGCTTATGATATTTATGTCTTTTAAATTCAATATTTCAGATAAGTGTATTACTTAAAACTTAATAATCACTATAAAACATCAACTTATGATTTTCTCTAAACTTTTATCTTTCAAACTGATTTATAAATCAAAATAACTAAGTTTGTAAGCCATCAAACGCGTGAAAGGATAATCTCTTATTTCATTTCGGTTCTATTTTTATCATGTCTTTAAAATCAAAATTTTCTTTATCAAAGACTTTGTTGGCATCAACATTGGGGTTTGTATTTGCTTCATCTGCTTTTGCAGCCATTCCGACTACACTTAAACTTGATTATGCTTACTACGCACCAACCAGTTTAGTCGTCAAAGATCAAAAACTTCTTGAGAAAGCACTCCCAAATACTCAAATTAAATGGGTTTTCAGTCAAGGTAGCAACCGCTCATTAGAATACCTCAATAGTAACAGCATCGATTTTGCTTCTACCGCTGGATTAGCAGCTGTATTAAGCCGAGCAAATGGTAGCCCAATTAAAACTGTGTATGTACAAAGCCAACCGGAATGGACCGCTCTTGTTGTTGCAAAAGACTCACCAATTAAAAGTCTAAAAGACTTAAAAGGTAAGAAAATTGCAGCCACCAAAGGAACCGATCCATTCTTATTTACCCTACAAGCGCTAGACACTGTAGGCTTGAGTAAACACGATGTACAGCTGGTTCATTTACAGCACCCAGATGGAAAAACTGCATTAGAACGCGGTCAAGTAGATGCTTGGGCTGGACTTGATCCTTTAATGGCTTCAGCTCAAATTCAATCGGGCGCGAAATTACTTTATCGTAATGTAGCATTTAATAGTTATAGCGTACTAAGTGTTAAAGAAGACTTCGCAAAGCAAAGCCCTGAAGCGGTTGAAGCCGTTATTAAAGCCTACGAACAAGCCCGAAAATGGGCAAAAGCCAATCCAGATAAAGTGGCAGCACTTTTAGCTCAAGAATCAAAACTCCCTCTACCTGTGGCTAAGCTACAACTGAGTCGAACCAACTTTGATCAAAGCATTCCATCAGCAACTCAAACACAAGCGCTAAAACGTTCTGGGAAAATTTTGACAGAAGAAGACTTGGTTAGAAAAGGTACCAATGTCAATCAAGTGGTTGATCAGTTGTTAGATCCTCGCTTTGCTCAAAAAGTCGTGAAATAGTATATGAGTGATTCACTTAACAAAGCTGAGCTAAATCATTTCTTAGCTCAGCAGACTTTAAAATCTCAGAAAAAGCATTTAAACAATAAATTTACACGTTGGTTTAAAGCGCTACTCATTCCACTCATCTTTTTGGGAGCTTGTGAATTTTTAGTCAGAAATGGCTATATCGATGCTTATCTACTCCCTGCACCGTCTAGTTTATGGCAATCTTTTTTAGATTTAGCTCATAGCGACCTATTTGCCCATATTTATATTAGTACATGGCGTGTTCTATTCGGCTTTATTATAGGAGGCGGTTTAGGTTTAGTTTTTGGGATTTGGGTGGGATTAAGTAAAGAGGCAGAAGCATATTTAGAACCAACTTTTTCAGCAATTAAATCAATTCCAAGTCTTGCGTGGATCCCACTGCTATTACTTTGGTTAGGAATTGATGAGGGTTCAAAAATTACATTGATTGCAATTGGAGCATTTTTTCCAACCTATACCAATACAGTTGCAGCAATTCATAATGTAGATAGAAAGCTCATTGAAGTTGGAAAAGTTTATCGGCTTAATGCTTTTCAGCGGATTATATCTATTATTTTACCGGCAGCCTCTCCAGGCATTTTAACGGGTTTACGCAACAGCTTAAGCTTATCTTGGATGTTCATGATTGCAGCTGAACTGATTGCAGCTACTCAAGGGATTGGCTATTTACTCAGTGATGGCCGAGAAACCTCTCGCCCAGATATTGTTATCATTGCAATTATTTTATTAGCCCTATTGGGTAAAGTAACCGATACCTTAATGAAACTTATTGAAAACTGGTTATTACGTTGGCGGGATACACTTCAAAAGTAATTTTAAATCCAGCATGCCAAAGTGACTCGATCATTTTGGCCATAGTCTTGAATAGTTTTAATTTGGCTAAAACCATGCTCAGCAAATATATTTCGAACAGCTTGCCCCTGATCATAACCATGCTCTAGTGCAATCCAGCCTTGCGGTTTTAACCAGTTTTTCCCTTGAGCAATAATAATTTCAATATCAGCCAGTCCCTGATGATCTGCAACCAATGCACGGCGTGGTTCTGTTGCCAAAGCTTGCATGTGTTCATCTTCAGGATCGATATACGGCGGATTAGAAACAATTAAATCAAATTTTTGTGGCTCTAGTGCTTCAAACCAAGCGCCACAAGCGAATTTTACACGTTGCAAATTATGAGCTAGTGCATTTTCTTTTGCGACTTCTAAAGTAGGTGCATAAATATCAGTTGCTGTGACGAACCAATCCGGACGCTCACTCGCTAACGCAAGCGCAATTGCACCTGTCCCCGTTCCTAAATCAACAATATTTGCATTATTTGGCAAATTTAGATTTAAAACGGTTTCAACTAAAATTTCAGTATCAGGTCGTGGCACTAAAGTATCAGATGTTACTTTTAAATCGAGCGTCCAAAATGGCTGTGAACCCGTTACATAAGCTAAAGGTTCACCTTTTTGAATACGTTCAAGCCCAGCTACATAGTCTTGCTCTTGTTGGGCAGTTAACTCTTGTTCAAGTCTAAACTTTAATTCAAGCGAATTGATTTTTAGAAAATGCTCAAGTAACCAAGCATTTTCTTGTCGTTCATAACTGTCAGGCTCACCACGAATTGCAAGCGCTTGAGCAATATTCATTAGCCGCCATTTTCCTGTGCAAGCATCGCAAGCTGATCTGCCTGATATTCACGATGTAAGCTATCAAGCAATTCCGTTAAATCACCTTCCATAATCGCGTCTAACTTATATAAAGTTAGGTTAATACGGTGGTCAGTCATACGACCTTGTGGATAGTTATACGTACGGATACGTTCAGAACGGTCACCAGAACCCACTAAATCACGGCGCATTTCAGAAGTTGCTGCATCGGCTGCTGCACGTTTTGCATTTTCTAAACGCGATACCAAAAGAGCCATCGCTTTGGCTTTGTTTTTATGCTGTGAACGTTCTTCTTGGCACTCAACTACCGTACCTGTTGGAATGTGGGTAATACGTACCGCCGAATCAGTTTTGTTAATGTGCTGACCACCTGCACCAGATGCACGGTAAGTATCAATACGCAAATCTGCCGGGTTAATTTCAACGTTAGTATCAACATCAATTTCAGGCAAGATTGCAACTGTACAAGCAGAAGTATGAACACGCCCTTGTGATTCAGTCGCCGGAACACGTTGCACACGATGCGCACCACTTTCAAACTTCAAGCGACCATACACACCATCGCCATCTACACGGCAAATAACCTCTTTAAAGCCACCATGCTCACCTTCATTTTCAGAAAGTACTTCTATACGCCAATTTTGTGTCTCAGCATATTTACTGTACATGCGGAATAAGTCACCAGAGAAAATTGCAGCCTCGTCACCACCCGTTCCAGCGCGAATTTCTAAATAAGCTGCATTAGAGTCATTTGGATCTTTTGGAATCATCAAAATATTGAGCTGACTTTCTAACTCGACAAGCAAATCTTTATTTGCTTGAATTTCTTCTTCTGCCATATCTTTAAAGTCAGGATCAGACTTCATCATTTCAGCAGTTTCAATATCTTCTTCTGCTTGACGGTATTTGCCCCAAACTTCGGTAATTTCAGATAAATCACTATGTTCGCGAGACAATTTACGGAAACGTTTGTTATCGGAGATGACTTCCACATCTGCAAGCAACGCGGTAAGTTCTTCATGTCGATCACAGAGTTGATCAAGTCGTAAACGGAGTGACGCTTTCATAAGAGGAAATATCTCAAAAGTCCAAAAAGCTTATCGAATGCTATGTAAATAGAAGATAAGCAAAATCGTAAAAATAGCGCATAGTTTACAGATTATGCCGCTTAAATGACATATATAATCAACCAATTCATCAACTTTCACTGTAAATAGCGACTTATCAATGTAATGATTTCAGATGAGATTTGCAGGCCACTCACGTCCCCTCTCTTTACTGTATGCACAACATAAACAGATGTCTTCTGCGACAAGAGCTTTGATCAATTTTCTCTGTTCATATCGCGAGTAATTAACTCATTAAAATTAAATGAGACTCATATTTATTTATATGGGTATTAAATATTCTATTTTAATAGAAAACATACAAACCAGACACTAAACTACAATAATGAATTGATGGTTCTCCATATTTTGAGAAACGTGTTTTGTTACATTTGCCGTAACAAAAGATATAGCGTCCTGCTGCTAAGGACACGGAGTAGAAAATGAAATTAAATGCTTGGTTATGTAGTGCTGTTTTAGCAACTTCTATGGTTACCGTAGCGCATGCTGACAACACAACACATGTAGCAGCTGCTTCTGCTTTAGGTAGTGTTGCTGGTACTGCAATTGGTAAAAGCATGGGTGGTACATCTGGCGCAACAATTGGTGCTGCTTTAGGTGGTGCTGGTGGTGCAGCAGTTGCAAGTGACCGTCGTCACCGTACAGAATCTGCAATTGGCGGTGGTTTAGGTGGTGGTGCTGGCTATACTGTTGGTAAAAGCATGGGTGGTACAAACGGTGGATACATCGGTGCTGCTTTAGGTGCTGCGGGTGGTTCTGCTTTAGGTAATAAAATTTCTAAAGACCGCGATTATGATCGATCTTCTAAACACTGGAAGAAAAAACACCGTCGTCATCACTAATCAAATTTGATGAAACGACTCTAAGCACCTTCGGGTGCTTTTTTATTAGAATCAACAAATATTCATAACCTCTTACTTGCTCAGGATTTATCCACAAATTAATAGAAACAATACAAACAGACACAAAACTAACGTATCTCCTTTGGGGTTCTCCATAATTATCACGAAATTTTTTATTACATTTATCTCAAGATAAAAATACTGTCCTTCTCAGTAAAAAGGACATGGAGCTGCAAGATGAAAATGAATATTTGGTTAGCTAGCGCATTAATTGCAACATCGTCTATGGTGACAGGTGCACATGCAGATAATGGTACTCGTGTTGCTGCAACATCTGCGTTAGGTAGTGTTGTTGGTACAGCAATTGGTAAAAGCATGGGTGGCACAACAGGCGCAACAATTGGTGCTGCTTTAGGTGGTGCTGGTGGTGCAGCCGCAGCGAGTGACCGTCGCAACCGTACCGAAGCTGCTATTGGTGGTGCTTTAGGTGGTGGTGCTGGTTATACCGTCGGTAAAAATATGGGCGGTACCAACGGTGGTTACATCGGTGCTGCGGTAGGTGCTGCGGGTGGTTCAGCACTAGGTCGTAAAGTTTCTGAAGATCGTAACTACGATGATCGCTATGATCGTGGTAGCCGTTATGATCGAGATGATCGTAGATATGACGATGGTGACCGTCGTTACTATAGTAAAGGTGGCCATCATCGCCGTCATGACAATGGTTTACACCGCGGCTGGTATAAAAATCGCTAATACACATATGAATCAAAAGAGCACCTTCGGGTGCTTTTTTATTGAATGGTAAAAGTTAATATCGAAAAAAAACGATATACATTACCCCTCATATATCGTAGTATTTCGATATACCCCTATTCGAGAATATCGCATGCGATCACTTCAAGATACCAAGTTTTCAATTTTGGAACTTGCTCCCATTCGTAATGATAAAACCATCGAATTTTCGTTACGTCATGCATTAGAGTTAGCACAACATGCAGAGAAACTAGGTTTTGAACGTTTCTGGCTAGCAGAACATCACAACATGGATGGAATTGCGAGCTCTGCTACAGCGGTCTTACTCGGTTTTATTGCAGCACATACACAGCATATTCGTTTAGGTTCCGGCGGCATTATGCTTCCTAACCATGCTCCTTTAGTTGTCGCAGAACAATTTGGAACACTTGCTACGTTATATCCAAATCGTATTGAACTTGGGTTAGGACGTGCTCCTGGTACAGATCAACTTACTATGCGAGCTTTACGTCGTGGTCATCAAGAAACAGAAGATCAGTTTCCAAGAGATGTTGTCGAAATCCTAAAATATTTTGATGCCCCTCAGGCAGGACAAAAGATTATTGCAACGCCAGGCCAAAATACGCATGTTCCTGTTTGGTTACTTGGGTCTAGTCTTTTTAGTGCGCAACTGGCGGCAAAACTTGGACTTCCCTACTCATTTGCCTCTCATTTTGCACCGCGTATGTTAGGTCAAGCGATTCAGCTCTATCGAGAGAACTTTGAGCCTTCTGAATATTTAGATAAACCTTATGTTTCTATGGGTGTGCCTGTTGTTGTGGCAGATACAGATGAGGAAGCTCAGTTCTTAGCAACGAGTGCGTACCAACGTGTATTAGGTTTAATTCGTGGCGAAAGTTTAAAGCTTAAACCACCGGTTGAATCAATGCAGGGATTATGGAATACGGCAGAACAGCTTTCTGTTGAAAACTTCTATGCAATGGCGCAAATTGGTTCTGTAGATACAGTTCGCTCGGGTTTACAAAAGCTTTTAGCGACATACGATGTTGATGAATTTATTTTCACATGTGATATATACGATACAGCTAAACGTTTAGAAAGCTTTACACAACTAATGAACGTAAAAACAAAACTTTAAACTCCGCTTTGCATTCCCATACTTGAATTAATTTCGAGTATGGGATGACCATCTATCTGAAAAGACTTTACCCCGACTTCCTGCTTGGTTATTTATATTAAAACGATAAAAACATCATGATTTAAAAACCAAAAGGACTTTTGGAAAAATGAGTATTAATATTAAAAATAACACTTCAAAATCAGCAATTTTTCAAAATACCTCTCAAGATTTTGAAGACTTTACTGGTCAAGTGATTCCGTCAACCTCAATTAAAGAATTTGATTTTACACATTCATCTGTCGCGATTATTGGTACAAATCAAGATACCGTGACCCATCTTGAAAAAATCTGTCAACAAGCAAAATTTGTGACCGTATTTCAAATCACACCTCACTTTATTTTGCCTCATACTCAAATGGGCACAAATAAGTTAATTACCCATCCTCTCATTATCAAAAACCGGAGATTATTTAACAATCGAGTAAAAAGTCTTTTGGCCTTACGTTTTCTTGATACTCAGGTGAGTGAAACATGGCTTAAGCGCCTTTTAACCCCCAATATGGCAACGGCTAAAAAGGTATTTTTTAAATCTGATAGTTATTATGCGGCACTCCAAAAATCCAACTGTAAATTACAAACTTGGCCCATTGTTAAAGTCAACCATAAGTCAATTCATAGTATGGACGGCATAGAACAACCTGTTGATATCATTATTAGAGCAACCGCATAAAAATAAAAAAGCATGGTTTTTAAGCCATGCTTTTTTTTATTTACTCATACTTTTGCAAATTCCCATGATCATCGTAATGCAAAATGATACGTTGTTTCTTTTGCAGCTCACTTAACATCTCGGAACTAACTGAAAATTGGGCTGCTAACAGTTCAACAGAACTATTAGGCGCCTTAGCTCTTCGGTCCTCGCCACTAAACCTGATCCAGTTATAACTCGCCCATAAAATTAAAATGAGCGCGCTAATTCCGATGAGTAATGCTAAGTGTAATAAGGTCTTAACTTCTGATATATGGTCAACCCAGACATAATCATAAATTAAGTGTCCTTCAAAAACCCATAAAAACAGAGAAACCAAGGGAAATAGCAACCACATCAAACAAAACCAACCGATGGTTTGTAATGTGTAGTTTGCCGTTTTATTTTTGACGTATTCTGGCTGGTCAATATATTCAGGGATATCTAACGTTTCGATATCTTTATTTTCCTCAGGTTTCATGGGTTATCTCCACGGAAGCCTCGGTCTGGGCTTACCCAGCGGGCACGTTTTTTAGTGTTAAATAAAGTCTTGGGTACCGCAACGACACTTGTGAACAAAGTCAGCAGCCAGAAAAATAACGGATACCAAATGACCCAAAAATAATTTCTAAAAAAGCGACTACGGTCATAGCGCTGATCAATCCATAAACTCACTAAAAACTGGATTAAACATGTTCCGCCGAGTATTACACCATACCACTGTGGCATAAGCGTTTTGATCTGCCATTGCTGAGGCAACTCAATAAACAATCCGACAAAAAATAGCGTAAAAATCAGAATCATCACATAAGACCAGATAATACTGACTAGCGCCTCGATCATGACAGGCCACATTCTGCGGACACGCAGTTTGAACATTTGTGGAATATATTCTATAAGAACCTCTACCCCACCTTGAGCCCAACGAAGGCGTTGCTTCCATAACCCTTTAAATGTCTCAGGCATATAGATATAACAAAGCGCTTGTGGAATATACTGAATATCCCAGTGGTCGAGCTGTAACTTCCATGAAATATCAATATCTTCGGTAATTTTATCGTCTGACCAAAAACCGACTCGAACGAGAGCTGTTTTACGGAATGCCGCAATCACACCCGACACTGTAAAAATACGGCCATATGTACGCTGCGCACGTTTAATCAAACCAATAATTGAAGAAAACTCACCAACCTGTAATTTTCCTAAAATACTAGATCGGTTTAAAATTCGTGGGTTCCCCGTTACAGCACCAATTCGCGGGAAGTTAATAAATGGCTGCATTAACCAAAGTACGGCGTGTGGGTGTAACAATGCATCACCATCGATACAAACAAGATATTCGTATTTACTAACTAATACGCCCGATCTTAAAGCTACGGCCTTACCCTGATTCTCTGCTAAGTGCACAACCCGAAGTCGTGAATCTTGCGCTGACAATTCATCGAGAATTTCAGCTGTCCTGTCACTACTTCCATCATTAACGGCGATCACTTCAAAATTAGGATATTTGGTTTGCAGTGCATAACGAATTGTTTGGCGTACTTGGGCTTCTTCGTTAAAACACGGAATGATGATACTGCATCCTTCGCTGGTCGGTTCAGGAAGTGCTTGTTCACGGTATTCTCTTTTAAAGAAGAACCAAAGTCCTCCTACCATCCATGTCCAAGCCATCAGTAAGGGATATAAAAAGGCAAAAGCAAATAGAATATCGAGTAATACTCTCATTACTTTTTCCCCTCTACCAATTCAGCAAAAGGCTGATACATCACAGGACTAGCATTCAGACTAATTGGATTATATAAATATTGATGAACATCTTTTGATTTTTCAAAGTCATAGCCATCGATACCAAATTTCTGGATTCCTACTCGCTGAATCGAAAAAAGTCCTTGCTGTACTTCTTCCCAAGCAGTTTTTTGCGAGTTTTTTGGTAATTCTAAAGTCAGCATTATTCTTTGCTTATCATTTTCATCAAGTGTATTTAAAAGCATTAACAACTCATTAAATTGCTTTTTCTTGCCAATCACATCGAACTTCAAATTGACTAAATCATGTTGTAATAAAAGCGTTTTGATAAACTCAGGTAGCTTTTCCACATGATCTAAATCAGGTGTAAGTAATAAACTAAACTGCGCCTGATTACTCATATTTAAATAAGGTTTGACCGCTTTTTTAGTCATTTGACTCAGTTGTGCGATCTGTTTTGATTGCTCAATACAACTATTTTCTTGGACTGTTATTTTTTGCATTGCGCAGTTTAAAGCTGTTCCTACATTGAGCTGAACACCGCTTAAATTACTGTTAAAGCGTGCGATATCTTTAGCCAAATCTACTGTTAAAAATGGCTTATCTTTTTGAGGATAAGCTGGCAACTCTAATATTACCGATTGACCTGCCCGAGTTTGAGCCTGCCATAAACTACGGTTTAAAATATCTTGTCGAACAGGCATTTTATTTGTAGGGAAATAAGCAACATCATATTGCCTATCTCCGTTTTTATCTTCCAAAGGCTTTAAGATTAGAGCATTGTTTTTTAGGCTATATAGTTTTGATAACAACTGCCCTAGTTTTTCATCGGTCTGAGCATTTTGTGGAGCTGCTAACTGCTTTAAATCCATACTCACAAAATGACGAGGTTGCTTAAATAAATCTGACTCTTCAAAGTTCAAAATATTTAACATGCCTTCGGTGAGCTGTTCAGCTGTAGGATTACCTATAACCAAGCTACGCTTGAAAGTTGAATCATTCACACGATTCATACCATCACGACCCAAACTGAAAGAAAACTCAAAGCCTGCTTGCTGCGCTAGTTTTTCCAGTTGCTCATTCACAGCGCCATAAGGCCAAATAATTGCTTTCGGATTAACACCGACTTCTTTTTTCAAAACAGCGTAAGATTTTTTCAAATCCTGCAAAATACGTTGTTGATATTCTGCATCTGTTTCATAACGTGATTGCGATTTTAAATAAGCATAAGAAGTTGCAGCCGGTTGCTCATTACCTTGAGGATTTGCCAATACACCATGATGTAAATCATCACTATGGCTTGCAAACTCGGCTAAGCCCGATACTTGCATTTCACGAACTTGAGCCCAGTTCACCAAGTTACCCTGCCCATAAGCTTCATAACCTGCCTGAGTATTGCCATTTAACCAACTGGTTGGAAGAGCAAAAACTGCTGGAATTTTATATTGCTTAAGTAAAGGAAATACTCGGCTATAACTACTCAAAGCACCATCATCGAAGGTAAGTAGAATAGAGTTATGAGGTAATTCTTTACCTTGCTTACGAGCCTCTTCAATATCTTTCAGACGAATCGGTTTCCAATCAGACTGACTGAGCCAATCAAGAAATTGCGCCAGATTATTGGTCTGAATCGCATAAACATCACGGTCGCCTTCCTTTAGTACGTCATCTCGCACATCATGAAAAGTTAAAGAAACCGTATGATTTTTTGGTAGTTCAGTTTCAATGCGGGCATGAGAAAACTGTAGGGGTAATAATGTTGAAGCAAACACACAGCTCAACATTTTTAACTTCATATTATTCATTAAAAACGCCCTTCAAATCCGAAAATACCATAGGTATGTTGTTCATCATGACCATCGTATGGATGGTATTGCCAACCAATTCCATAATTAAGTTGCCAAGTCCGTGAGAGCTGCCATTGATGTTGATATTGCAAAGAATATGTTGGTCGAGCTGAGTAATCTGCTTGTTTATAAAGCCCGACTCCAGCTTCAAAATGCTGTTTAAATGAGCGTTCGTATTCTCGCCAAGAGACCCAATCATGGCTTAAATTCAACTCAGCACTGTAGTGATTGCTTGGGCTAAAGTAAGCTGTCTGATCTTGGCTATTGCTGCCATAAAATCCACGAACGGTTCCGTAGGTAACATGGTGAGGCGCATCAAATAATCGCTCGCGCCAAAAAGTAGAAAATTCTTGTTGTTTATTCCCGTCGCTTATATCAGTTAAACCGTAACTCGCCCCAATTTGGCGTGACTCATCTTTTTGCCAGGTCAAAGCGGCACGGTAAGCTTGCCCATCCTCACCAGCGTCAATTGCCTGCAATGGAATATTAGCTTGACTGTCATATTGCAATTGATATTGCCAGTGGTCATTTAACCATTGCGACCAATCAAGACGAACTCCTGCTTGTCCACCATCCGTACTTTGCGACAAAATTGCCGACAATGCCTTACGGTTCGCTTGCCACTCAGCACCTACGCCATAACGTTGGTCATGCACATCACCAAAACGATATTCTCCGAAACGGTCTTGATGCCAAGCAAATAGACGATAATTATCTTTAATCCACGGGCTATTAAGACGAGTTTCCATTTCGCGGTCTTTTAAACCATTTTGCCCACTCACAGAATCGCTATTCTCTGCTTTACTCTGCCCCCAAGTCGTTGAGTGCGAGATGGTTGCTCTATCACGATCATCCAATTCTTTTCGACTTTTAACTACGCCGCTATCTTCAGGATAATATTGCAAAAGACTTTCTGTGCTTTTGCGCCATTCCGGAATATCGCCTAAAGCCTGAGCATTTTGCATCTGGTTAATTCGAGTATCTTTAGCAACTGGTGTTAAGCCATTTAAACGAGCAATTGTTTGTTTGGACTGTAAAGGTTTATCTCTCCAGCGCTCAACACGAGCCAAATTATTAATTAAACCTTCGTTGGCAGGTGCAAGATCTACTTGTTTATGGAAGTGTTTTTCTGATTGATCCAAATGATTTGCATAGGCTAAATGCATACCTTGTAAAGCAATATAATCATCACGATCAGGATGGCTTGATTTATCTACTCCTTTCGCTTGACTATATTTATACGTAGGAATTAGACGATCAACATCACTTAAAAGTTGTTCAGCTTGTTTATATTTTTCTTGTTCAATATATGAGTAATACAGTCCAGTATATACCGTCATATCTGAATAGTTTTTTTCAGTAAGCAAGCTTTTAAAAGCAAGCTCAGCTTGTTGCGGCTGTCTTTCAGTCAAATAACTATCAGCGATCGCATGACGAATATAGGCTGGTAGTTTTTCTAAAGGCACATTTAATTTAGTAAATTGATCTAATACCGTACGGCTACGCCCGCGGAAATCTAACGCATATATATAGTCATAATGGAATCTTAAATAATTAGGATCTGACGGTTGAATCAAAGACTGCATTTGCTCGCCTTGCTTCAACACAGCATCAAGCTCAGCAAAAGCATCACTATCCGCCATGCCTTCCCGATTCAAATATTTATAACGAGTAATTGCGTTATTTACACGTTGAGAAAATTCACTCACTTGTAGCCAGTGTTGTAACGATTCTGTTTGTGCATTTTTATCGCTAGCAAGCAATAACTGCTGAGCCTTGTTATACGCCCCTACAGCCGCTAAGTCATAACTGTATTCTTGTAAAACGGCAAAAGACTTCGGCTGCTGCTTATGTGCTTGTTCGATTACAGATAAAGCATCTACAGGCGAATTGATGAGTCGATATGCATAGGCGATTTGTACAAGTTGATCAGTCTTCAGATTTTTAGTATTAATCTTGGCTAACTGTGCTTTGCCATTTAAAACATCTTTAGCTTCAGCATATAAAACTGCTAACAAAATCTGTCCATCAGGCGTCTTTTGAATATTAAATTTATTTGACCAAGCAATCGCATCTTTAAAGTGTTTAAAATCACGAAAATTACGTATTAAAGGTAGCTGTCCATATTCTGGAAAAGTAACTAAATTAATATTCGCTAAATGCTGAGAAAAAGTTACTAGATCTTTTTTTTCATTTGACATTACAACTAAATAATCAGCTAGCAATTTTTGATCATGCGGATAGGTTTTTAGCAATTGATCCAGTTGAAATATTGCTTGGTGAGTTTGTCCAGTTTTGTAGGTGTGAATAGCCTGCTCTCTCAATTCATCCACTTGAGCAGCATATAAATTGAGAGGCAAGATGTATACCAATGAAAAAACACATTTTTTTAGCATTTTGATAATCGGATAGTCCCATATCGAGGTGGGAAAGTATAATTAAAATCAAAAATCAATC
>NZ_JADWOM010000024.1:0-48941 GCF_016106645.1 Acinetobacter sp. ACIN00229 | reverse complement strand
TTTTCCGCTCTTCGTCAGAGACAGAATTCAACGCAATACCAAGTTTTCATCTCAACCCTGTAAGCTAAGATATTCTCGTGTATCGCGTCGGGATGAGTGCATTATAGGGAAAAAAAACTGGTACGCAAGCACTTTTCTAAATATATGTGTTCGACCGACTCTTTTTTGCCCAACCAAAAATCAAAAAAGCCAAAATAATTAATCAAACCATTGATAACAAACAATAAATTTTAAATCATTTATTTTCATTCTTTTTTGATTTTCACTTCTATTATCTTAATAGGTTGTTTAGGAACGTTCTGATGCATGCCATCATTGGTTGTAGGTACCTTTACAATACGGTCAACCACATCCATTCCTTTAGTTACTTTTCCGAAAACTGCATAACCCGGGTTACCAGCCGAGCGATTTAGAAAACTGTTATCTGCGACATTAATAAAGAATTGACTAGTAGCAGAGTCAGGATTTGCAGTACGAGCCATTGCTAAAGTTCCACGGGTGTTAGCAATTCCATTTCCAGCTTCGTTTTTGATTGGTGCTCGGGTTGTCTTTTCCTGCATGTTTGCAGTCAGGCCACCGCCCTGCACCATGAAACCAGGAATTACGCGATGGAAGATCGTATCTTTATAAAAGTTCGACTTTATATAGGTTTTAAAATTCTTTACGCTGATTGGGGCTTTCTCGTCATAAAGTTGTATTTCTATGTTGCCTAAATTTGTTTGCATTTCAACTAAAGTGTCAGCCCAAACTGAATGACTGCTTAGACCTAAGCAACATAGCATTAATAATTTTTTCATATCTTCCTACAATAAAATGCAAAACTTAATAGAGGTTAAATTTAATCATCTATATAAAAGAATTCTAGTGAGTATTTATTATCTTTTATTTAAGGCCTAATATTTTGGATGTGTATATGTGTCCATGTTCCACGTGAAACATGGACCAAACTTTTATTTAGCTATTTTTATCCCAAAATTTTCTAAAGTTTTTACTGAACTCAATGGTGTACCGTTTGGCTTTTTTGGAAATAGGCGTCAAATTTATAAAACCATGAGTTTGATCTGAATATTCTTCATAATGCATTTTGACACCATTTTGGCGTAGCTTATAACTATAAATTTTCCCTTCATCATGTAATACATCATGCCCAGCAGTAATCACAAAAGCCGGAGGATTCTTCTTCAAATTGCCGTAGGTTGGAGAAATAATTGGATCATCTAGTTCTACGTTATGCTCGGTTGCATAATATTGAGTGACATTATTGATATCATTATCCGTCAAAACCAATCCTTCGTTATATGCATAGAAGGAAGGATGTCGACTCTTGAAATCGACGGCAGGATAAATAAGAAGTTGGGCCTGAGGAGCATAAGGTTTATTTACTGATCTTTGAGCCACGACTGTACTAATGTTTCCACCAGCACTATCCCCCGCTACCGCAATTCGACCTTTTAATATTTTTAACTGTCTACGATTTTGATATACCCAAGCTAAAGCATCTTCACAAGATTGGATTAAATGCTGAGGAGAAACCTCAGGCGCTAGAGGGTAATCGATACTGAGGACTTGTACTTTTGCATATTTTGCCAATATACGACAAACCTCATCATGAGTATCTAAACCACCAACAACAAATCCTCCTCCATGATAGAAAACAATAAGAGGTAGTTTTTTATTAGGTGCTGGATGATAGTGTCTCGCAAAAACGGTTCCACTTTGGAGAGGTAAACGAATATCTTCTACTAAGTCTATTTCTGTTGACTTGTGGCGTATAGCCAGCATTTGCGTATCGAACTGCCTTCTAGATTCAATTGGGTCTGAACCAATGAAACCGATACGACCCTGTTTAATTTGTACAGCCATCATACATTTAGTAAATGAGTCGAGATCTGGATATTGGTAAGAATATCCAAGAATTTTAGTAAGTGATTCTTGAGCTAATCGAGGTAACTTATCAAGAGCTCGAGCAGCAGGCCCTTGGCCCTTATCTAGCAATGTTTGAATTTTTTGATTAAATGCTGTCATGCCTATCTCCATGAATCCCTCTTATCCTTCATATTTTCTACAGAATTCTGTTGTTATTTGACTATATTCGCATACAACTCATGTAATCAAGATACAAAGGTAAAACCCAAATTACGCTAATCTGATTTCAAGCAAATGTCATTAACAAATCTGTCACTTAAAACAGGACTTTTTTGCCAATTATTGTTAACAGACAAAAAGAGGTACGATTATGTCAACAAAACTAGTTGTTACTTTATTAGCAACCAGTCTTTTAACTGTAGGCTGTGTGGCTTATACGGACGACCCTTCTTATCGTGGTGGTTATGGTTACCATGATCATGATAGTAATCGCTATGATCGCAATGATGGACGTCGATATAACGATTGGGAACGAAGACGCTGGGAAGAACGTCAAAGAATATATGAACAACAACGAAGAGTTGCTCGCGAACAAGATCGAAATCGTCATGAATGGGATAAAAGACGCCATGACGAGGATAAGAAACGCTGGGATGACGATAAAAGACGCCACGAGTGGGATAAAAAACGGGTAGAAGATCGTGATCATAATCGTCGAGATTCTCGTCATGATGATTAAATTCATTACTATATAAAAAGCCCCAATAAGCTACGTCTTTTGGGGCTTTTTTGAGAATTCTAAACTCTCTTAATTATAGAGTAATGAGTAGCAGCTCACTTCATACATAAATCGGCATCTTAAATATATGACTCTATAATCTTTTAACTATTCTTATCACTAAGAATTACTGAGCTGTTGCAGAACCTGAAACAGAACCAGAAGCGCCAGCATCAACTTGACCTGGTTGTGCTTGGCCAGAAACGCCCGCATCAACACCTACACCAGCTTGTACGCCAGATGGGCTAGCACTTGTTTGAGCAGAACCTGATGCGTTTAAACCAGCTTCAGATGCACAACCAACAGCTGTAAAAGCAACACCAGCAAGTACTACAGAGATAAGACCTAATTTTTTCATAATCGCTTTCCTTTCATTACGACAAACACTTAAATGCAAAGATCATCTTCGCGCTGCCTATAATTCACAATTTTTTTTTCTGGCGTGCGTATCATTGGTTGTCTTTTGTAGTAATAGAAGTACAAATTGTGCAATTTTTTATTAAATTAGCTTCCTTACTCTTAGCTCTATCTTTTATATAAAACTAGCAACTTAAGCTTTTGTTTAATTTTATCAATTTTTAATTTTTATCTGAGCCTTTTGCTCTACTCAAAAAAATTCTCTTTATAGAAACGCTATATAAGGTGCGTAGAATGTTACAGAGGTTTTTTGCTTAAAAATTCCTCTTCCCATTAAAAAAAGCCGGGTTTAGACCACGGCTTCTCTAAAAATTTACGATATTTCGATTTAAATTACGGCCACTGCATCTCGCCTTTTACAACTTTTGCACCCAGGTCTAGGCTATCCACACTTTTTAATGTTGGATATTGTTTTTGCATGAGTTGACTTAGCTCAATCGCATTTTTACTTACTTTAACGGCTTTCTCATAGCTCTTGAGATAGTCGATCGAAAAGTTAACCGCATCCAAACCTTGTGGAGCTCCCTCAACCATATGGGCAGGAACAACCGTCTGAGGTTGTAGTGATTTAATGTTTTCTAGCGTTTGAATTACTTCATTACGGTCTTTAACTTTTGGTGTATCTGCCATCCATAAATGAATACCTGAAGATACAGGAATACCACCTACTACTGCCTTAGAAGAAGGAATCCATAAATAAGTGAGTTCTTTCTTACCTTTGATCTCGATTGACTCATTCTCTAGCTTTAAAGTTTTAGCAGTATAAGCTTGAGGCACAATAATTTGGCTAGGCGCATTTGCACCCATTTGTGGCCCCCAATACTTCACTTTGAGCGCTTGAGTATCTTGAATATGTTTAACAGTTTCCGGCGTTGCAATGATTTGTACATTTGGGAAGTATTGCTTAAATACATCTAAACCAAAGTAATAGTCTGGATCGCCATAGCTTACAAAAATTGTTTTGAGCGTTTTACCGCTATCAATAATGTCGGCAGCAATACGTAATGCTTCAGATTTTGAGAATTGCGCATTAACCAATAGAACTTCTTTATCGCCTTCAATTAAAGTAGAGGTCACACCAAAATGTTCGGGTTTAGCCAGAAAACTTTGGATTTTTAGATCTTGTGCAAAAGCAGAGGAAGCCATTGTCAAAGCTGTGGCAGTTGCTAGGGCTGAAGCAGTTAATTTAAAAAATTTCATTATATATTCTCCAATTTCATGAGAAATACTTTAAATTGCAATTCCTGTAAGGTAAATGCACTAAATTAAGATAAACTGTTGCATATATTGTAATAATGATAATGCATATGGACACATTAAAAGCCATACAAGTCTTTGTTTCTATTGCTCAGCATGGCAATTTAACCAAAGCCGCAGAACACCTGAATTATTCTCGTGCGATGGTTTCTCGTTATCTTGAGCATCTTGAACACACATTCTCGACTCGACTATTTCAAAGAAATACACGAAAAATATCACTCACACCAGCAGGTGAAAAAGCCCTCCTCTACTGCGAAAATATTTTACAACAACAGCAACTTCTACAAGAGCTAGCCGCACCTGAACAACATAACGGTACAATTCGCTTTACCTGTGGCTTGTTTTTATTTCAATTAGGGGTTGGAGAATGTATTCGCCAATTTAAACAGCAACATCCACATATTCAATTTGATGTATATTTGACTGAAAATACGATGGACTTAATTGATGCTCAGGTCGATTTAGCTTTACGTATAACGCAAAAAGTTGCCGATGGTTTAATTGCACGGCCTGTTTGTCAAATCGAGTCTGTTTTCTGTGCACATCCTGATTATTTAAAACAGCACAGCCCCCTCTCCCATCCAAGGCAACTTATTCAACATGAATGTTTAGCTCACCACAGCCAACATCAATTTTGGACACTTTTTGATGAAGAGCAGCAACCGCAGAATTACCCTTTAAACGTGACCTTTAAAAGTAATGATGTAAATGCTGTTTATGATATGTGTTTACATGCCCAAGGTGTGGCAATGTTGCCTTCACTATTAGTTAAAAAAGATTTAAAAGAAAAAAGATTAGTTCCTTTATTTAAAAACTTTTCAGCTCCTGAATTAAGTTTGTCAGTGGTATATGCATCTAGACAACATTTACCCAAAATAACGCAGGAATTTATTGCTTTTATGATCGAAAATTTAGATTTTTACTTAAAACCGCAAAATTAAAAGTTTTAAATTGCCGTGTACGCTTGAATTTTTAGGCAATGCCCATACTTCATCCCTATTAATGAATTACAGCATATGCATGGCAGTTCAGGTTTTACCCAGTAAATGCTGATGCCAAAAGGACTGTACATGTTTAAAAACCCATTTAAACGGAGATCATCAATGGCTAATGAGCAAAACGAGCAAGCTCAAGACATTCAACACGAGCAAGCAGAGCAATCTAATGAGCAAACTCAGGCTGAAGGTGTAGAGCAAGCAAACGACGTTACCGTTGAATCTTTACAAGCGCAAATCACCAAATTAGAAGAAAGCCTGAAACTTGAAAAGGCACGTACAGCAAATGCTGTTTACGAAGCACAAAAAAGTGTAGAGCGTATTCAACGTGAGTCTGACAAGCATAAAGAAACTGTGCTTGAAAAATTTGCCAAAGAATTACTTGATTCTGTAGACAATCTAGAGCGCGCAATTCAAGCAGCGGGTGATGAAGAAACACCAGTACTTGAAGGTATCAAATTAACCTTAAAGTCACTGTTAACTGCGCTTGAAAAATTTGGCGTTGTAGAAGCTGATACTAAAAATGGTTTCAATGCAGATTTACATCAAGCAGTAGGTATTGATCCTAATGCTAAAGCAAATGAAATCGGTACTGTTTTACAAAAAGGCTATACGTTAAATGGCCGCTTATTGCGCCCTGCTATGGTTATGGTTGGTCAATAAGTAAATTTTTGAGAGTTTTTAGATTTTTTTTAGCTAAAACGCTTGAAAAAAATAGATTCACTCTCATATCGGATAACAAGCAAAAACATTGCAAAAGAATTTTTGAGGAAAACGTCACATGGCAAAAATTATTGGTATTGACTTAGGTACTACCAACTCATGCGTTGCTGTACTTGAAGGCGATAAAGTAAAAGTAATCGAAAACGCTGAAGGCGCACGTACAACTCCATCGATCATCGCTTATAAAGATGGTGAGATCTTAGTAGGTCAAAGTGCTAAGCGTCAGGCAGTAACTAACCCGAAAAATACATTATTCGCTATTAAGCGTTTAATTGGTCGTCGTTATGAAGATCAAGCGGTGCAAAAAGATATTGGTCTTGTACCTTACAAAATCATCAAAGCTGACAATGGTGATGCTTGGGTTGAAGTAAACGACAAAAAATTAGCACCTCAACAGATCTCTGCTGAAATCTTGAAAAAGATGAAAAAAACTGCAGAAGACTATTTAGGTGAAACAGTTACAGAAGCAGTTATTACTGTTCCTGCTTACTTTAACGATGCTCAACGTCAAGCAACTAAAGATGCGGGTAAAATCGCTGGCTTAGACGTTAAACGTATCATTAACGAACCAACTGCTGCTGCACTTGCGTTCGGTATGGACAAAAAAGAAGGCGACCGTAAAGTTGCAGTTTACGACTTAGGTGGTGGTACTTTTGACGTATCAATCATTGAAATCGCAGACCTTGATGGCGACCAACAAATCGAAGTGTTATCAACAAACGGTGATACTTTCCTTGGTGGTGAAGACTTTGATAACGCGTTAATTGAATTCTTGGTTGAAGAATTTAAGAAAGAACAAAGTGTGAACTTGAAAAATGATCCACTTGCGTTACAACGTTTGAAAGAAGCTGCTGAAAAAGCAAAAATTGAGCTTTCTTCATCAAATGCAACTGAAATTAACCTTCCATATATCACTGCCGATGCAACTGGTCCTAAACACTTAGTGATCAACGTAACTCGTGCAAAACTTGAAGGTTTAGTTGCTGATTTAGTTGCTCGTACAATTGAGCCTTGCCGTATTGCGCTTAAAGATGCTGGTCTTTCGACTTCTGACATCTCTGACGTAATCTTGGTTGGTGGTCAGTCTCGTATGCCACTTGTACAACAAAAAGTACAAGAATTCTTTGGTAAAGAGCCACGTAAAGACGTGAACCCTGACGAAGCAGTTGCAATCGGTGCTGCGATTCAAGGTGCGGTATTGTCTGGTGACAAAACTGACGTTCTTTTATTAGACGTAACGCCATTAACTTTAGGTATTGAAACAATGGGTGGTGTATTAACACCAATCATTGAGAAAAACACGACGATTCCTGCGAAGAAATCACAAGTGTTCTCTACTGCTGCTGACAACCAGCCTGCTGTAGACATTTCTGTTTACCAAGGTGAACGTAAGATGGCTCAACAAAACAAATTGTTGGGTAACTTCCAATTAGGTGACATTCCGCCTGCTCCACGCGGTGTGCCACAAATTGAAGTATCTTTCGATATCAATGCTGATGGTATCTTGAAAGTATCTGCTAAAGATAAGAGCACTGGTAAAGAGCAATCGATCCAGATTAAAGCAAACTCAGGTTTGTCGGATGCTGAAATCGAAGCAATGATTAAAGATGCAGAAGCGAATGCTGAAGAAGATCGTAAGTTTGAAGAACTTGCAAAAGCTCGTAACGAAGCTGATGCATTAATTTCAAGCTCGAACAAAGCTGTTAAAGATCTTGGTGACAAAGTTACTGAAGATGAAAAAACCGCTGTAAGCACTGCCGTTTCTGAACTTGAAGCAGCAACAAAAGAAAATGATGTAGAAGATATCAAAGCTAAAACTGAAGCTTTACAAAACATCTTGATGCCTATCACTCAACGTGCTTATGAACAAGCGCAACAAGCTGGTGGCGCAGAAGGCTTTGATCCAAATGCATTCCAAGGTGGCGATGCTGGTCAACAAAAAGCTGATGATGGCGTTGTAGATGCTGAGTTCACTGAAGTTAAAGATGACAAAAAATAATTTGTTTCTTTAATAAAAAACCGCGCTTAGGCGCGGTTTTTTATTGGTTACAAAAAATAACAATGTGTTTTTTCATATATTTTTAAATTATTTAATGTCAAAAAGGTCAACTATAAAAACTAATGTATTCATTATAAAAAAGATTTTCTAAACTAAAATACATTGTTACTTATTACATTAATTATTCCATTATTGCCAAGTCTAAAAACATCTTTTTAAATTTTTCTACCAAGATCACAAAGCTCTCCCACTCTCCTGTACTTTTTATCATTTTGACGAATTAAATTAAGTAGCTAACAATAAGATTTTATTTATATTTTTTATTTTGCCATGAAAACATTTCTATGGTGGGGATTGAGCTTATATTTATGCATAGGCTTTCAAACGACAAGCTTTGCTCAAAATAATCTAGCAATGGGTTCCTCTAATCAACCTTTAAAGTATCGAATTGCTTTTATTGATCCACGATTTCAATTAACTCGAGAAAAATTTATTGAGGTTAGCCAACAAGCTGCTGAAATCTGGTACAAAGAGACTGGAAAAACCTATTTTATCTATGATTCAGAAGCTCAGTTGGCAATTAACTTAATTTATGATGATCATCAACTCATGAAAAGCGAGCAACAGGAAAATTTGAATGCACTTTTGCAAAAGGAGGAAATATGGCGCCTTAAAAATGAAGAAATTGTTTTAAATAAACAAGAGATTGATCAGCTATCGTCTGATTTAAACAAAAGAAAGATCAATCTGAAAGCTGAGTTTGAGCAATATCAACAAGACGTAATACGCTTTAACCAAGGAGAACATCAATACTATCGTGCTGATGAGCTAAAAGAGCAGCAAAATCAACTCCAGCAAAAATCTGGAAATCTACAAAACGAATCAAATAGTTTAAATTATAAAATTCAACTACTTAATCTAAAAATTAGGGAGCTCAATCAAGAGCAAAATGATTTAAGCTCTCTAAAAACACGATTCAAACTTGAACAAAAAGCCAGTATTCAACCCTTCCATAAAGGCTTATTCAGCCAAAACCAAATTCAAATTTACGGTTACGCTTCTTTAAATGATTTACGTTTAACCCTTGCTCATGAGTTTGGCCATGCATTAGGACTAAAACATACTACTGATCCTAAATCATTAATGTATCCACGATTAAAAGAGCAAGATATCCATAATTTCAAATTAACAGATTCAGATTTAGAGTTATTAGGCTCAATTTATAGTTCAATTAAGGAAAATCATTAAAGTTAAATAATTAAAAAAACTAAATAAAACCAAACTAAATGAATTTTTTCTAAAAAATAATTTGGCATTTGGTAAAAAATAATGAGACTAAAGTCTCATTTATTTATTTGAATCGTACGTTTTTTGATTGATTTTTCACTTTATATTCTTATAATACGTTTTTTTAAAATCTCCCCCCTTCAATTATGCGTTTAACATCTTTGTTATTAGGCGTAGCCTTTGCTTTTTCTAATTTTCAGGCTAATGCTAATCTTGCTACTCCAGCTCACACTCAAATTCAGCAAAAAGCAGGTCAACATTTGACTTACAAAATTGCTGATATTGATCCACGTTTTGGTTTAAGCCAAGACCAATTAATTCAAATTAGCCAACAAGCTGCGGACATTTGGAAGCAAGGTACTGGACAGGATTATTTTACTTATGATCCAAATGCAAAGTTAGAAATTCGTTTAGTTTACGATAATAGCCAGAGTCGTTCTGAACAGCGTCAAAAAATTGCTGCTCAGTTTCAGCAAGAACAGCAACGTGTAATTGATGAACAGCAACAAATTAAGCAATTGAAACAAACTCTTGGCCAAACTCAATCTGACCTTGAAAATAAGAAGCAGATTTTGAATGGCAAATTGAAAAATCTTGACGAGCAAATGATGCAGCTTAACCAAGGCAAATTAGCACCTGAATACAGTGCTAAATCTTTGGCTAAAACTCAGAAAGATTTGCAAAAACAAACTGTTGCTTTAAAGAAAGAAATTGCTGCATATAATGAGCAAGCTAAAGATTTAAATGTCAAAGTTACTCACTTTAATCAAATTAACAATGAGTTCAACAATTCATTGACCCAATTTAAGCAAAATGCCCAAGCTGATGTCTTTAAAAAAGGTATCTATAATGGCAAGCAAATTGTGATTTATGAGTTTAAGTCTATTGATGATTTACGTTTAACAATTGCTCATGAGTTAGGACATGCGCTTGGTTTAAAACATAGCGATCAACCAAATGCATTAATGTACTCAGTACGTAAAGATGGTGATAGAAAAGTCACTGGTCTTACAGATGCTGATCGTGATCTATTAAGTGCTTTACCTCAATAATTAAGGACTTGATATAAAATGATGTATCTATTTCTAGGTAGATACATCGAAATTCATATCAAAGTCATGTTATTGTGGTCATAAGAGCTAACTAAAATAGAATGGAGATCAAGATGAGTTACTATCATATCCTGATTGAAGTAAATGATCACATCAGCACAATTGAACAAACACGTGATATTGAACTGTTTGATATTATTGAAATTAAACCATACCTTCATTCTATTTTAATTCCCTTTTTCAATGAGCATGAAATCGAGCTTGAAGATGAAAATATCGAATATAAAGATATTCTACATCTTGAAGTGAAACAGACTCTGTTACCGATTGAACATTTAATTGAAGAAGAACAGAAGCAATTACCAAGTGATACAGATGTTACGATCACTGCGTATGAAATCTTTAATGATCGAGATTTAAGCCAAGATGTCACTTCAGTTATTTTTGATATTTTGGAAGCGGTAAAATTAGATTAGCAATCTAATACAAATACTTATAAAAAAGGTCTGCACATGCAGACCTTTTTTATATCTTCATTTTATTGCATCATTTTTTGGGCTTGTTCTTGGCGAAATGCGCGTAAGATTTGTTGCCCTGCTCGTCCTGATGGATTTAAACCTAAACGAGTTTGCTCCTGACGAATAGCTACACGGGTTTTATCCCCAATAAGACCATCAACTGCACCAATATCGTAGCCGCGATTAATCAAAAACTGTTGGATTTCACGACGTTCAGCGCGTGAAGTTCCTGGATCATCAGTTGGCCAAGATGTTGCAAAAGGACGAGCGCCTTTTAAACGATCAGATAGATGGGCAATTGCAAGACCATAACTTTCCGCTGCATTATAACTGTAGATAGCATCAAAATTCTTAAATACTAAAAATACTGGACCATTTACACCTGCCGGTGCCATTAAACCTGCCGACGTACTGCCAGATAAAGGCCCTTGAACAAGTGGAGAGCCGTCAATTCGAGTTACCCCTCGTGCACTCCAGCTACTTAATGCTTTCTTTGAGCGTCGCCCTTCTCCATCAATTGACATGCCTTGAGGAACTTTTACTTCAAAACCCCATGGCATTCCTGTTTGCCAACCAGCTTTATTTAAGAAATTAGCCGTTGATGCTAATGCATCTGCAGTACTTGATACTAAATCGCGACGACCATCTCCATCAAAATCAACAGCTAAACGCTCATAGGTCGATGGCATAAATTGCGTATGTCCAAACGCCCCAGCCCAAGAACCTTTCAGTTGATCTTCGGTTAAGTCACCGCGCTGTAAAATACGCATGGTGGCAAAAAATTCAGTACGGAAATAACTTTGTCGACGACCTTCACAACTTAAAGTTCCTAGTGCCTGTAATAAAGGATATTTTCCAGAAATATCACCAAAATTACTTTCCACACCCCATACTGCCACGATTGTTTCTGGTGGCACGCCGTAAGTTTGAGAAGCACGATTTAAAACATCGCGATGTTGCGCCAGTTTTTGTTTTCCAAGCTCAACACGCTCTTCATCGACTAAGCCAGAAAGATAATCCCAAATTGGTGTCGAAAATTCTGGTTGATAGTTTAATTTATCAATAACTGAATAATCTGGAGTTAAGTTTTGAGTATAACGGTCATAAGTTGCTCCCGAGACTCCCGCAGCAATTGCTTGAGAACGTAAATTTGCCAAACAACTTTGGAAATTATTATTAGGCGTATAATCTTCGCTAGTTACTACTGGAACAGTAGCATTGCTAGATATTGTAGAACCATTAATTACGAGCTCTGCTTGAGCCTGAGTCATTGCTAAAAATACAGAGCCAACAATACAAGAAAAACGTCGCATATTATCCCAGTTTCAATTTTTGAATTTAAATTTTTAAGTACCATACCATTATGAGTCTAAAATTTCAGAGAGAAAACGTAAATTTGAATTCATAATCTCTTCTTTAAATTCATTTTCAGTGTTTTAAATTCAAATTTCCCACTTTATTTTAAATTTAAAACTTCCCCGATGTGCATCACCAGTTTTGAATTCAAAACAATAGCGCATAGTTTAAATTCAAAAGTCTTACTTTAAATTTAAACTATAACGCAGGCGTTTCTGTGGATAAACTTATCCACAATCAAGCAAAAACAGCACTATTTATTGATTCCATTCTATATTTCATTATTCTTGATGACACGAAAAATCCAATCACCCAAACAATCTATATTTTTAAATTCAAAAATCGCGCAATAATTTAAATTCAAACTTACCGCATTATTTTAAATTTAAAACACTTCAACAAACACCATTAATTTTTGAATTCAAAAACCATGAGATCTATCGTCAACTATAAATCAAACGCTCTTGTGGATAACTAACTTTAAATTCAAAACAATCAAGCTTCACTTTTTAAATTTAAAAATACCATCAATATTTAAATTCAAAAATTTTCACAAAAAGTTATCCACAAATAAGAAATTGCTCAGGATTTATTATTTTTTAAATTTAAAAGATAAAAAAAGCGATCCGAAGATCGCTTTTTAGAGAATTAGAAATGCTTTAGAGCGTCATATCCGCTGTTAAAGCGAGTGGT
The DNA here is from genome assembly GCF_016106645.1 of Acinetobacter sp. ACIN00229. Taxonomy (NCBI): domain Bacteria; kingdom Pseudomonadati; phylum Pseudomonadota; class Gammaproteobacteria; order Moraxellales; family Moraxellaceae; genus Acinetobacter; species Acinetobacter sp. ACIN00229. The sequence continues at coordinate 35,997 of NZ_JADWOM010000024.1, read as the reverse complement.
TCTGGCAAAATTTCTGCTAATTGACGGCATAAATTCGTCAATTCATTACTATCCACAGGCATTAAAGTGATATGGCCTAACTTACGACCAGCACGTTCAGACTTATTATAAAGGTGCAGATGAGCACCATTTAAGGCAAGTACATCTTCAGTTTTAGGATGCTGACCAATAATATTGATCATAACCGTTGGGCGAACAACATCTGTTGAACCCAATGGTAGACCTGCAACAGCTCGAATATGGTTTTCAAACTGAGAACAAACAGCACCTTCAATGGACCAATGACCAGAGTTATGCACTCGCGGTGCCATCTCATTTGCACATAAGCCTTGTTCTGTGACAAATAGCTCTAGAGTTAACACACCAACATAGTTGAGGTGATTCAACAAACGAGTAATGTAGTCTTGAGCCACAGGTTGCAAAGCTTCGCTATTCGGCGCTGGAACAATTGAATGCGATAAAATGCCATTATGATGGTGATTTTCAGCCAGTGGCCAAGTTTTTACTTCACCATTTTGGCCGCGTACCGCAATAATTGAAACTTCGCGAGAGAATTTAACAAAGCTTTCGGCAACTAGACTTTTTGCAGGACCAAGTTCAGCCCAAGCAGTATCAATCTGGTCTTCTGAACGAAGTACAAACTGACCTTTACCATCATATCCACCAGTTGCAGTCTTAAGCACAATCGGTAAACCAAGCTCAGCAACAGCCTTTTTCAAGCTTTCTAGACTATCTACAGCACGATACGGCGCAACAGGAATAGTAAGCTCATCAAACAACGCTTTTTCTGACAAACGATTTTGCGCAGTTGCTAAAGCAACACGGGGAGGGTGCAATGCTTTGGTTTGTGTTAAAACATCCACATCTTCAACGGGCGTATTTTCAAACTCAAGACTAAAAACATCAGCACTTTCAATAAACTGCTTTAAGCCTTGCTCATCTTGGCTAGAAAAGACTTGGCCTAAAACACCTGCTGGACAATCTGTATTTGCTTCAAAAAAAGTACACTGAATATTTAATGGTAACGCTGCTTGAGCCATCATTCGGCCCAGTTGTCCACCACCAAAAATACCGATAGTTTTATCCATCTCAGCCTCTTACACCTGACCCGGAATATTTTTGCTTGCAACTTTATCAGTTTGCGCAGCGCGGAAATCAGCAACATTTTTTGCGATTTCAGGACGAGTTAAACCTAAGATTTGTGCTGCCATAATTGCAGCATTCGTCGCACCAGCTGGGCCAATTGCCAAAGTACCCACTGCAATACCAGCTGGCATTTGTACGATTGAAAGCAAAGAATCTACGCCATTTAAAATTGATGATTTAACTGGCACACCCAAAACTGGTAAATCAGTTTTTGCGGCACACATTCCAGGTAAATGCGCTGCACCACCTGCACCAGCAATAATCACTTGAATACCGCGATCACGCGCAGTTTCTGCGTATTCAAATAAACGGTCTGGAGTACGATGAGCAGATACCACTTCCGCTTCAAATGGGACACCAAGCTGTTTCAGCATATTGGCTGTGTTTTCGAGAGTTGCCCAATCAGATTGAGAACCCATAATAATTCCAACGAGAGGTTGAGCGTCTTGTGCTGCGGCCGCATTCATTGCTAATGTTCCAGAGACAAAAGTAAAAGAAGATAAATCTCGACGATAGCCAAGTTTTAAATGGTTCGGAAGCCCATTATTATAGACTGATTTTTCATCTCACGAAAATTTAACTGACCAGCTCTGCGAATATTTTTAATATCATCAAAAAATGTCATGGTTTAACAATGACACATTCTCAAATTTTATTAATATTATTTAAACATCCTGCAAGATAAACAGGCATTTGGAAGAGCAATTGCTTATTGCAAAGTAGAATAAATCATTCAATGCAAGCTATTTCAACTTACTGGCTTCTAAATACGAAGTAGACACAGCCAAATAAACATACCATCGCCCACAAATAATCCAGTTTAAATGGTTGTTTAAACAAGAAAAGCATAAAGGGTACGAACACAATCAATGTGACCACTTCTTGTGTAATTTTCATTTCACCGAGTAACCAGCCTTGCGCACTCAACATACGAGTTGCTGGAATCATAAAACTATATTCAAGCAGAGCTATAATCCAACCGAATAAAATCGCTTGCCAAAGTGGAGCATGGTGCAAAAATTTAAGATGCCCATACCATGCAAGTGTCATAAAGCAGTTAGAAATAATTAATAGCGTAAAAGCTAAAACCGTTGGGCTCAAAGGCACATCCTTCATCTTTACGATGATTTAAGTATTCTAAAGATACAAAACATTATAAAAGATAAAACTGTAATTCAGCTTAAATCGAAAAAATAAAGATGTGCTTTTCTCAGGGCCTCAAACACATAGAACAACAACGATTTTTGACTATCTTTTCGAGTTTAGCCTTGCTATCGTTGCTGGCAAATTTATCAATAATGCACACACAGTCATTCATACGAATATTGTGTACAAAAGCAGTGGAGAAGGCGAGCAATGCATCTGCATATCTTGGGTATTTGTGGCACTTTTATGGGCTCTTTAGCACTTTTAGCTCGTGATTTAGGACATAAGGTAACCGGTTCCGATTCAAACGTTTACCCCCCAATGTCTACCCAGTTAGAAAACGCAGGCATTACCCTCATGCAAGGCTACGACCGTAGTCATTTACAGCCTCACCCAGATTTAGTGATTGTCGGAAATGCCATGAAACGTGGTATTGATGCCGTGGAATATATGCTTAACGAAGGTTTGCCATATATTTCTGGTCCTCAGTTCCTTGCCGATCACGTTTTACAAGGTAAACATGTGCTTGGTGTGGCAGGTACTCATGGTAAAACCACGACTACCACCATGCTGGCTTGGGTACTTGATCAGGCTGGTTTAAATCCGGGCTTTTTAATTGGTGGTGTTCCACTTGGTTTTAGTGAAAGCGCTCGTTTAGGCGGTGGAAAATACTTCTGCGTTGAAGCTGATGAATATGACTCTGCTTTCTTTGATAAACGTTCTAAGTTTGTTCACTATCACCCAAAAACGGCGATTTTAAACAACCTTGAATTTGACCATGCCGATATTTTTGATGACCTAGCAGCGATTCAAAAGCAATTCCATCATCTTGTACGTACCATTCCAAGTGAAGGTCGTATTATTGCGCCAATTACTGAAACTCATATTGATGAAGTGCTGGAAATGGGTTGCTGGACACCAGTAATTCGTACAAGTTTAGAAGCGAATGAAAAAGCTGCATTGTCTGCCGAATTAATCTCAATTGATGGCAGCCATTTTAAAGTACTCGAAAATGGCAATCTCATTGGCGAAGTTAAATGGACCATGACAGGGCAACATAGCGTAGCGAATGCTTTGGCAACGATTGCAGCCGCTCAACATGTAGGTGTTGCACTTGAAACGGCTTGTGAAGCTTTGTCTAACTTTGGCGGTGTAAAACGTCGTATGGAGTTACTCGGTACAGTGAATGGTATTGAGGTTTATGATGACTTTGCTCACCACCCAACAGCAATTGACACCACTTTAGATGGCGCACGTAAACGCTTAGGTGAACGCCGTTTATGGGCCATTATTGAACCACGTTCAAATACAATGCGTATGGGCAGTCATAAAGATGGCTTGGCACATTCAGCACGCTTAGCAGACGATGTCATCTGGTACCAGCCAGAAGGTTTAGATTGGGATTTACAACCCGTGATTGCAGCTGCTTCTAACCGTGCTCAAGTAAGCCGCTCTCTTGATGAAATTATTGAACGTATTGTCAATGAAGCAGGTGAGGGCGATGCTGTGGTGATTATGTCTAACGGTGGCTTTGGTGGCTTACATCAAAAACTCATGAGCGCATTAAAAGCGAAAGCTGCTTAACTTCCGCTTTAGATGATTCAATAAAAAAACGGGTTTCAAATTGAAATCCGTTTTTTATATCAATTATTTTTAAACTTTTTCTGGCTCTATATTGGCCATAAATTTATTAGAAACGATTAAACGTAAACTATATACAATGCCCATCGCAAAAACGCTATATCCCACGTTATTACAAATAAACGGAATACATAAAATAATGAGCGCGGTGATCGGATAAAACCATTTCGTGATTCCAGATAAACATTGGAACTCGTAAAGTATCCAAATACAGGTGGTATAGAGCACCACACTCACCGCAACGACTATTCCCATATATAAATCAGAAATATGCGCGTGATGGGTTGTGACATCCACAGCGGCGGCAAGCGCTGCACCTACCGCAGCAATACTGACAAAAACAAAATAATGGCCGTATCCCCAAACAAATGGGCGTACACCTTTAACATGATGATGTTGTTCACTACGGTCAAAATAAGCCCACCACATTGCGAACATCAACATCAATCCACCGATCATTAAGAAAACGGCTGGGATATTCATTGACTGAGCGGCTAAGGCATCACGTATGGCATTAAAACTACCGACGATTGATTCACCCAGAACAATAATCGTGAGTAACGCATAGCGTTCTACAATGTGGTGAGGATGCCACGGCGTTGGTGAATATTTTTCTGCATAGATAGGAATAAATAACTCCATCGCAACCAGAAATAAAAATAAAGGAACTGAAAGTATGTGCGCAAAATTAGCAACGAGCCAACCCACCTGAACCAAGACAATACCTACCGCATAGCGGTAAGCGGTAATTCGCCGCTCTGGATCATATTTTGCTGCACGTAACCACTGGGTAACCAGTGCCATGCGCATGATCACATAACCAATAATGATGATGTCAAAATCCTGACTACGAAATACATCAGGAATACCGGCGGCCATCACCAATGACCCCACAATCTGTACAAAGGTAAGGCATCGATACAATGCATCATCGTTATCGTAAGCTGAAGCAAACCACGAAAAATTCATCCATGCCCACCACAGCGCAAAAAATACCATCAGGTAGCTTGGCAGTGCATGCCAGAGATGATTTTCAATAATCGCGTGGTGTAACTGCTGACCTGCTGTTGCAATCGCGACCACAAAAATTAAATCGAACAATAATTCGAGGGGAGTTGCTGCTCTATGCGGCTGTTTTGGATCTCTTGGAGATAAAGGCCTCAAACTTAATTTTTTCTGTTTTTCTTGAGTAGTCATAAAATAACGTTCTCGAATAAAGTGCCAACACGTTAACACTTTAATATTAACGCCCAGAACACGCATTAAAAAATATCTAGACCTGCTGTTTAATCTTTACTCATCAATAAACTATATTTCATTTTTGTGACAATTCTTTATCAAGACAATAGGCTTAATTCTTTATCATAGCCCACGTTTTTTGTTCTTGTTTGGAATATGAATGTCTTTAGAAACACTCAACCTTAGCTTATTCCATGTGATTAATGGGGCTCAGGATGCGAGTCAATTTATCATTCGTCTTGCTATCTTTTTTGCTAATGATCTCCTCTATATTCTTTTATTCATCCTTACATTTTTATGGTTCTATGGCGATCAAGATTTAAAAAGTAGGGTCATTAAATCTGTCTTTTTAACCTGCATATCCCTCTTAGTAGGTTACGTTATCTCTCTGTTTTATCATCACGCAAGACCGTTTGTCATGGGTGTTGGTACCACTTTTATTGAACATGCGCCAACAGCATCTTTTCCAAGTAATCATATGCTGATTTTCAGTACCATTGCTCTGTCTTATTTATTTGCTCAGCGCAAAATGATTGGAATCATTCTTTTACTCTTATCATTTGTGGTGGCATGGTCACGTATTTATTTAGGTGTGCATTTCCCTTTAGATATGTTGGGGGCTTTTATTGTTGCGCTTCTGGTCAATACAGCAGGTTATTACTTCTGGAATGCTTACGGTACAAGTTTGACCGCATTCTTTATTCACCTTTACCAGATTATATGCAAACCACTTTTAGACCGCGGTTTGATTAAATAATCCGTAGATCTTTTTTTATATTAAAACCACGACATTAAGTTCAGTTGCGTAATATAAAAAAATCTGCCATTCTATGTGAAATTGGATATGTTTTATCCAAAACAGAATTTAGTTTGACAAGGGGAGTAGCCTCCTCCAAACATAACAGCAATGTTATGTGTCAGATATCGTCAATACACTTTTATTAAAAAGTCGGTATCTGAGCATCGTGAAATTCATGATGTAGGCAAGACCTTGATCATGTTGATACAGATGTTTTAATTCATCTGGCAACTGGTCGAGGTTTTTTTATGCCCAATTGCCGGATGTGAGGAGGATTTATGGAAACAATCGGCAATTTATGGCTGTACATAGCATTCTTTGGCATTGTCATTGTCATGCTTTTAGTGGACTTTTTAGGCTTTAAGCAAAAGCAAGGTCAGGATGTCTCAATTAAGCAAGCTGCATATTGGAGCGTGGCGTGGGTAAGCGTCGCGGTTTTATTTGGTGGTGGTTTATGGCTATATCTACAGCAAACGGCTGGTGTGACCTTAGCAAATCAAAAAACCATGGAATACTTCGCAGGTTACTTACTTGAAAAGTCCCTCGCAATTGATAACGTTTTCGTCTGGTTAATGATTTTTGCGGCATTTGCTATTCCAGCTGCACTACAACGTAAAATTTTACTATACGGCGTATTAGGCGCAATCGTATTACGTACTCTATTTATCTTTATTGGCGCATGGTTTGTTCAAGAGTTTTCATGGGTGCTTTATATCTTTGGTGCATTCTTGGTATATACAGGCTTCAAATTCTTAAAGGGCCAAGAAGAAGAAACCAATATTGAAGATATCAAAGCTCTAAAATGGTTACGTAAGCACATGCGTATTACGCCACAGCTTGAAGGTGACAAATTCTTTGTACGTCAAAATGGTTTATTGTGGGCAACGCCGTTATTTCTAGTTTTGATTTTGGTTGAAGCTTCAGACGTGATTTTCGCAGTAGACTCTATTCCTGCTATTTTCGCGGTAACCAGCGATCCGTTTATTGTTTTAACAGCAAACTTAATGGCAATTTTAGGTTTACGCGCAATGTTCTTCTTACTCGCTGGCGCTGCTTCTAAACTGCATTACTTACCATATGGTTTAGGCATCATCTTATTGTTCATTGGCGCGAAAATGTTGTTGCTTGATGTATTCCACATGCCAATCTGGATCTCCTTAAGCTTTATCGTAATAGTGTTGGCAATTACCGCTTATCTCTCTTTACGACACAACAAAAAGCAATTGCAGTCTTAATTCATCCTATAAAGGGATCTACATAAAAAAGCACTTTAAAAGTGCTTTTTTATTGGGTCTTGCTTGCGATCAATCAGTGCATTTTAAGTATATAACGAATAATAAAATTTCCTTTTCAAAGCTAAATTAGAACAAAAATTCAAAAATACAATTAAATAACTTTATGTATTTTAATAACTTTACTCTTATTTTCTTCATTAAAAATCAATATTGGCAAGCTCTTTGCATTTCCTAAAAAGAAAAAAGCCTAGATTTTAAGGGCTCGCGAGAGCCCTGATTTTTTTAAGGAGTGATGCCATGAATGCGATTCCAACTTTAACGCCCCTTGCAATGCCGTGTAACAGCAGTTTTGAAGCAAAAGATTGGGAAATTTTATCTACTCACTGGTATCCGGTTGCCCGTATTCAAGATGTCTCTACTGCACCACAAAGAGTGACGTTATTAGATGTGAATATGGCCCTATATAAGACAGAAAGTGGCGAAATTCACTTAGTTCGAGACATTTGCCCACATCGTGGTGTGCCTTTAACCAAAGGGTGGGTAGATGGTGAAGAAATTGTGTGTCCCTATCATGGTCTACGCTATAACACCGAAGGGAAATGTACCCAAATACCAGCTCAACCTGAGTTAACCAAAATTTCTGATCGTTTTTCTCTAACCAAATTTCCAGTTGTTGAACAATATGGCCTGATTTGGACCAGTATTCACAGTCGGGATGTTACTCAAGCCAATATTCCAGTATTAGATACTTGGGAGCATGCCGAACATCAATCAATTTTACCGCCTTTTGTCGATATTGGCGGTTCTAGCGGACGTCAACTCGAAGGATTTATTGATGTCGCACATTTTGCATGGGTACATCACAATGCCTTTGCGGATCGAGAGAACCCTGTTGTACCCAAATATCATACTGAACGCACCAGCTACGGCCTAAAAACAGTCTATATCAGCAATGTCAGTAACTATCCACACGAACTAAAACATCTCGAACCAGTAGGCTTTTTGTGGAAGCGCACCTTCGATGTCTATCCACCTTTTTCAGCAGTACTTACGGTCGATTTTCCAGAAGGTGGGGTTTTAAAAATTTTAAATGTCTGTTGTCCTGTTTCAAGCAATAAGACCCGTTTATTTGTTCCACTCACCCGTAACTTTGACCAAACTGGCGATTTAGAAAAGGTATATGCATTTAATGCGCAAATTTTTGCTGAAGACCAGGACATGGTCGAATCACAAAAGCCAGAAGACCTTCCGCTTGATTTAATGATGGAAGCACATTTTGAAGCAGACCGTTCATCAACGACTTATCGACGGATTTTGGCAGAATGGGGACTAAGTAAACGTTATACCGTTTAAATCTTGGCTAAGTGGGGTACAATCAATCGAAAAAAGTGAAAATATAAAGGCTTTCCATGTCATTGATCGCAAATACCACCGTTGTGCGTGGTCGTTTTTTAGATATTCAACAAACTGTCTCTGAGCCAACTGATATTCCAAATCAAGTGCGTTATTTAGAAGATGGTGTATTGATTAGTGAACATGGAAAAATCAAATGGTTTGGTGCCTGGGAAGAAGCTCAAGCGCATATTCCTACTGGAGTTGAGGTTCAACATTACCCAGAACAATTGATTGTACCTGGCTTTATTGATACCCATATTCACTTTCCACAAACCGAAATGGTAGGAGCTTACGGCGAACAACTTTTAAGCTGGCTCAATACCTATACATTTCCAACTGAAATCCAGTTTCAAGACAAAGCATATGCAAATGAAATTGCCCAGTTCTTTGTTCAGGAACTCTTAAAACACGGTACAACCACGGCCCTCGTTTTCTGTACGGTTCATCCCGAGTCTGTTGATGCCTTATTTGAAGCCGCAGAAAACGTTCAGATGCGTTTAATCGCTGGTAAGGTACTCATGGACCGTAATGCACCTGAAGCGCTTTGTGACACACCAGAAACGGCTTACAGTGACACCAAGGCACTCATTGAAAAATGGCATGGCAAGGGCCGCGCTCTGTATGCGATTACACCACGTTTCGCACCAACGTCTACACCTGAACAATTAGAAAGAGCAGGGCAGTTAAAACAAGAGTTTCCAGATGTTTATGTACATACCCATTTAAGCGAAAACAAAGATGAAATTGCTTGGGTGAAATCTTTATTTCCAGAACAAGCGGGCTATTTAGATGTTTATCAACATTATGGCCTAACTGGTAAACGTTCTGTTTTTGCTCATTGTGTTCACTTAGAAGATGAAGAATGGCAATGTATGCATGATACGCAGTCGGCTATCGCATTTTGCCCAACTTCAAACCTGTTCTTAGGTAGTGGTTTATTCCCATTGAAAAAAACTTGGGAAAAACAAGTGAAAGTAGGTTTAGGGACAGATATCGGTGCTGGTACATCGTTTAGTTTGCTTCAAACTGTTAACGAGGCTTATAAGGTTCAACAGTTACAAGGCGATAAACTTTCAGCTTATGAAGCGCTCTATCACGCGACGTTAGGCGGAGCAAAAGCGCTTGATTTGCAGGACAAGTTAGGCAATTTCAACATCGGTAAAGAAGCAGACTTTGTGGTACTCAACCTTAAGCCAACTGCACTACAGCAACTTCGCCAGTCTAAATCTAAATCTGTTGAAGATTCGTTGTTTGCATTATTCACTTTAGGTGATGACCGTAATATTGAGGCGACTTATATTTATGGAAACCGTGCTTATCAAAAAGAAACAGCCTAATAAAAATCGGGCCGTTAAGTTTTTGTTATTATTTGGAATATGTGCTCTTGTATTAAAGCGGGATCGACATATTGCTCAAAATGATAAAACTTCAGAGTCATCAAAGGGTGCATGAAACATCATTTTGCTTTAAAATTTTACCATTAACTCAGATTTTAGAGGTGTTGCAGGTCAACACCTTTTTTATTTTTCTTTTATATCTTGTAGGAATCTGACATGACTGTTGCAATGAGCATCATGATTTCAACCGAAGAAATTCAAGCAAAAGTCAAAGAGCTCGGCGAGCAAATTAACGCTCACTATGCAAATAGCGACAAAGAGTTAGTCCTGATTGGGCTACTGCGTGGTTCTGTTATTTTCATGGCAGACTTGTGCCGAACGATTACCAAACCGCATGAACTCGACTTTATGACAGTGTCTAGCTACGGCGGCGGTACGACTTCAAGTCGAGATGTTAAAATCTTAAAAGATCTTGATGGTGAAATTCGCGGTAAAGATGTACTGGTCGTTGAAGATATTATCGACTCAGGTAATACCTTAAGCAAAGTTATGGAAATGCTGCAAACTCGCGAACCAAATTCGATTCAATTGTGTACGTTAGTGAGTAAACCATCTCGCCGTGAAATTGATCTCGAAGTGAAATTTTTAGGTTTTGAAGTTGAAGACAAGTTTATTGTGGGTTATGGATTAGACTACGATCAAAAATATCGCCACTTACCATTTATTGGCGAAATTGGTTTATAAATTTCAAAAAAAATAGCACCGCGAGGTGCTATTTTTTATATAAAACTTTAGCTTCGAACAAAAAAGACACAAAAAATCGCAATCTGCTACAGACAAAATAGATGACTCTGCCGCACGATAGAATATGAAGCAAAATCATTAACTTCATCAAAAAAACAACTGGAGAACAAATATGTGGTCACTCATTGTCGCTATTGTAGTTGGTTTCTTTGCTGGCTTAATCGCTCGTGCCTTACATCCAGGGGATGATAAAGCAGGTTTCATCGTAACTACCCTAATTGGTATTGCAGGTTCACTTCTAGCCACTTATGGTGGTCGTTTACTTGGCCTTTATGGAGAAAATTCAGCTGCGGGCTTTATCGCATCTGTAATTGGTGCAGTCATTATTCTCTTTATTTACAATTTAATTGCACGAAAAAGTTAATGACTTTTAGGCAATAAAAAAGCACCTGATGGTGCTTTTTTAATTCATTTTACAGACCTAATTCTTTCCACACAGCCTGAATTTCTTCGGCAGATCGAGCGCCTACCAGTTTAAATCCATTTGCAAAAATTAAGGTAGGGGTACCATTAAAACCTAGTTTCTTTCCAAGCTCTAAATTACGGTCAATTGGATTAGCACAGCTTGCAACTGTTGGTTTAACACCTTGCTGAATCAGTTTTTTCCATGAATAGGATTGATTTGGTGCACACCAAACCTGTCTAGAAACAACAATAGACTGAGGTTTTAAAGGATAGATGAACGTGTAAATGGTCACATCTTTCAGCTTATCGAGTTCAGGCTCGAGCTGCTTACAATAAGGACAGTTTGGATCAGAAAATATGGCTAAAACATGCTGTCCATTACCTTTAACCGTTTTAATCGCATCTTTTAACGGTAATTGTTTCCAATCAATTGAGTTCTGTCCTAACACCAGATCTTTGGTTAAGTTTTTCTGGTCTTTTAAACGAATCATAGAACCAACAAGCATATGCTGCCCATCTTCGCCAACATAAATGATTTGTTGATCAAGATTAGCGCTATATAGCCCTGGCATTTCGGTTTTCTGAATATTGCTAATTTTCAAATTAGGATATTGTTTCTTAATATTTTCCCTAACAGTATCTACATTAGCGAAACTCACACTTGCAGTTAAGCTAAATAACGCCAATATTCCTAATTTTTTAAGCATAAAACCAACTCACAGGTAGGAGAGGAGATCATTTTAATCAGTTCAGCTTTTGAAAACAGAACTGATTACCGAGTTATAACCAAACTTCCACTCATTTATGCCAATGTTTCACGTGGAACATAAGCAGGTTTTAGAGTATTAATTTCTACCGATATATGCACAATTTCATCATGAATTGATAAAGCCTGACGAATCTGATCTGCGATTAAAGAAATATCATCAGTTTCGAGCGCTAAAATACAAGAAAACTTACCTTTTGCGACTTTCCAGACATGAATATCCGTAATTTCAATATTTTTAGGAAATTCAGCAATTACTTCACGAATTTCTTCAACCACAGGATGGTCCATTTCTGCATCTAAAAGGGTTTTTCCTGTCTCTTTCAATAACCCAAGAGACCATTTTGCAACCAAAATAGCACCTAGAATCCCTAAAAACGCATCTAAAAAATCCCAACCGAAATATTTACCCGCACAAAGCGCAATAATTGCAAAAACGGAGGTCACAGCATCTGCAACTACATGTAAAAATGCAGCTTTTTGGTTTAAATCGTGGTGATGATGCCCATGATCATGCTCGTGATGGTGATGGTGATGGTGATGGTGATGGTGATGGTGATGGTGCCCATCATCGTGAAGTAACCATGCGCAAATCAAGTTAATGACCAAACCTAAAATTGCAATAGGAATCGCTTCATTATAAAAAATCTCAACTGGATTAAATAAGCGTTGTATCGACTGAAAAGCCATAAAAATGGCGACAACCATCAGCAAAATTGCACTGCTATAACCCGCTAAAATCTCGATTTTCCAAGTTCCAAAACTAAACCGATGATCTTTGGAATAATGACGAGCTGCACGATAAGCAAAATAGGCTAAACCGAGTGCCAACATATGTGAACTCATATGCCAACCATCAGCCAGAAGCGCCATCGAATTAAAAAACCATCCACCGAATATTTCTAACACCATCATGGATGCCGTTAAAATCGTTGCAATCAAAATACGTTTTTGTGCAAGTGGATTTCCTTCATCAAACTGATGTTGATGATGACGTGATACACTATAATCCTGCATAAAATTTAAACCCAATATACTCCCTACCAGTATATTGAATTATACAAGAGAACACAGATGAGTCACATTGGTCAGGATAAAAAAATAGTTAATCGTGTAAAACGACTAAAAGGGCAAATTAATAGTATTGAGTATGCCGTTGAACAGCCTGATATTTCATGCATAGAAATACTGCAACAAGTTGCTGCCATTAAAGGTGCGATAAACGGTTTGATGAGTGAATTGATGGAACAACACTTACATCACCATGTGCTCAAAGAAGCACAAGTTGATCAGAATGAGTTAGATGAGTTTTTAAAGGTTCTAAAAAGATACGGTTAACGAGGTGACTGAATGACACAGCCATGTGCATCATTCAGAATTTTTTAATTATTTTCCAATACAAAACGAACCAAAGATTTTGCCTAATAGGTCATCGGCGCTAAAGTCACCGGTAATTTCACCTAAAGCATTTTGAGCAAGGCGTAATGATTCAGCAACCAGTTCACCTGCGTTAAACACAACAAGTTGCTCGCGTGCTTCTGAAAGATAGAGCTGTGTGCGCTTCATTGCGTCTAAATGACGTGTTCTTGCAATAAAGGTGTCTTCCTCAGGGTGGAAGCCTGCATGCGCTGTAATCGCCTCTACGAGGCCTTGTACGCCCATCTCTTGTTTTGCAGAAACGGTTATATGACGGAACCCTTGAAAATCGTTTATTTCAGCTAATTGACCTGTTAAATCGCATTTATTGCCAATTAACATTAGGCGACGAGGTTCGATGTGTTCAGCAAAATATTCTTGAGCAAGTTTTAATGGGTCATCACCTTGATTTAAATCATAAACCAGCAATAACAAATCAGCTTGTTCAATTTCTTTAATTGCTCTGCGAATCCCTTCTTTTTCAACAATGTCACCTGTTTCACGTAGGCCAGCTGTGTCTGTTAAGGTGATTGGTAGGCCATTTAAGCTAATTTTTTCATGTAAAACATCGCGAGTTGTACCAGCAATATCGGTCACAATTGCGCGCTCAACGCCAGCTAGCGCATTCAACAAGCTCGACTTACCTGCATTTGGTTTACCCGCAATAACGACTTGTAATCCTTCACGTAGTAATTGACCTTGTCGTGCAGATGTTTGAACTGCATGTACTGACTGCTGAACATCTTCAAGTAAAGCTAAAATCTTACCGTCTGCTAAGAAATCGATTTCTTCTTCAGGAAAATCAATTGCAGCTTCAACATGTAAGCGTAAATGGATCAGTTTTTCTAAAACCGTATTAATTTTTGTTGAAAAAGCACCTTGTAAAGAACGAACGGCAGAACGTGCTGCAGCTTGTGAAGTCGCATCAATCAAGTCGGCAATTGCTTCTGCTTGTACCAAGTCCATCTTGCCATTTTCAAAAGCGCGCATGGAGAATTCACCAGCTTTTGCAGCAATTGCACCCAGCTCAAATAGACGACCAAGCAATGCATTTTGAATGACTGGACCACCGTGACCTTGTAGCTCTACAACATCTTCACCTGTAAACGAGTAGGGATTGGGAAAGCATAGAACAATCCCTTCATCCATAATGCTGCCATCAGCATCATAAAACTTACGAAAACCTGCCATACGTGCTTCAGGCAAGTTTTTCTGTGTCAGGTTTTGAGCAATCTCATAAGCTTTAGGTCCCGATAGGCGAATCACGCCCACACCACCACGCCCTGGTGGCGTTGCAATTGCGGCAATCGTGGTTTGACTTTGCATATTATTCACCTAAAAACCTAAAATCCAGCCAAAGAAAAATCCGCCTAAGATTACCATCTTAAGCGGATTTATTCAGCAAAAGTTCAACGATTAAGAAGCTGATTCAGTCTTATTTATACGACTTTTTTCAACGCTCTTATTAATAAACGACTGCTGTAAAATGGTAATACTGTTGTTCACAATCCAGTACAACACGAGACCTGCTGGGAAGAACAACATAAATACCGTGAACATAATCGGCATAATGCGGAACACTTTTGCCTGCATAGGATCAGCGGGTTGCGGGTTCAACATTTGCTGTGCAAACATGGTAGCACCCATGATTAACGGCAAGATGAACCAAGGATCCATTGCTGACAAGTCTTGAATCCAGCCTAACCACGGTGCGTGACGTAATTCCACACTTTCCATGAGTACCCAATACAAGGCAAGGAAAATTGGCATTTGTAGCAACAATGGTAAACAACCTGAAAGTGGATTCACTTGTTCACGTTTGTATAAAGCCATCATTTCTTGAGAGAAGCGCATACGGTCTTCACCGAACTCTTCTTTCATGCGTTGCATTTCTGGTGCAATCACACGCATTTTCGCCATAGAACGATAACTTTTTGAAGATAAAGGCCATAAAATCATCTTCACCATCACGGTAAGTAAGATAATTGACCATCCCCAGTTGCCCACAATACTATGGAAGAATTGAAGACCTAAGAACAATAACTTGGCAATCGGCCATAACCAGCCATAATCGACAGTCTGATTCAAGCCAACCGCTAAATCTTTTAATTCAGATTGTACTTTCGGGCCTGAATAAAGTTTTGCGTCCACTTCCATTGAAGTGCCTGCCGGAACATTAATCACTGGTGAGGTAAAACCAATGATATTCATATGATCAGCAGATTGACGAGATTCAAGTTTAGCTACATAAGGCTGACCATTTGCTTGAGTCAGTTTAAGATTCCCAGGAATCCAAGCACTTACAAAATAGTGCTGAACAATCGCAACCCATCCACCTTTCGCTTCAGTATTTACTTTTTCTTCTGAGAAATTAGCAAACTTAAGCTTGTTGTAGTGTGAATCAGGTGTTCCCCAAGCTCCACCTAAGAAAGTTCCTAGAGTGAAAATACCTTGAGAAGATTTACCAGGATCATCAGAGTTATCACGCTTTAATTGTCCAAACATCTGACCTTGCCAGCTTTGTTGGCTACGGTTAATCACTTGATGTCTTACAACAATTGGATATTGCCCTTGGGTAAAGGTGAAAGTTTTAATAATTTCAACGCCTTCAGGTGTTTTAAATACCATCGGAACGTTTAAAACTTTTTCAGATTGACCCTTTTGATCCTGTACACCCTTAGCATCAGCCAAAGTATATGATGTTTTTTCAACCGCATATAATGGACGACCACCACGACTACTATCTGGCCCATTCAAACCAATTAAGCCAGATTGAGCAACATATGTACGCTTGGCATCATTTTCAAGCATAACAAATGGCTGATCGCTGTCTTTGCTTTTGTCGTGTGAGAGTAATTCAATACGAACAATATCACCACCTTTTGGATTGATCCAAATATGGTAAAGGTCAGTTTGTACTGAAATAAGCTGTTGATTCACAGGTGCAGTTGCATCTGTGGTTTGTGACTGCGCAATATTTGCTTGTGGCACATCGGAAGCCACTGTTGCATTTTTAGCATTTGGCAAATCAGCAGATACTTCATGTGAACTTACAGCCGCCGCTTGTTTTTGCGGTGCAGTTGCAGCATTTCCATAATCTTTTTGCCAAGCCAAAATGAGCAAATATGCGGTGACAAACATGGCCCCGAGAATTGCAAACCTGGCCCATTGTTGCATATCTATTACCCCAAATGGTTAGAGAGATTTTGCTTCAGTAAACGATCACGAAAGGGTACAGCAACATGATGCGTTTGAGAATCTATTTGATGAAACGAAATAAAACGAATTGCTTTTGGCGGTACCGGATCATATCCAGATCCGCCCCACGGATGACAACGACAAATTCGTTTAGAAGATAACCAAACGCCTTTGATTGCACCATGAGTTTGCAATGCTTCTATCGCATATTGGGAACAGGTCGGGATATAACGACAACGGGGTCCAAGAAGCGGACTAATCGCAATTTGATACAGTCGAATCAACCAACGTAGAAAACGAACCATTGGCTATCTCTTAATTCTGCGAGGTTGTGCCAACTTTAGAATGTTTTTTTGCTAAGCGTTGTAATTTTTGCCAAGCAAAATCTAATTGTTGATATAGCTCAGCATTCGTAATCGCTTCTATACCGACTTTCGGCATTACCACAATATCTATATCTGATCCAAAATTCGGCTGATGTAGACGAAAGCTCTCACGAGCAAGACGTTTTATTCGATTTCTTTCATGCGCACGGCGCACTTTTTTCTTAGCAACAACAATACCCAAACGGCTATTAGGCTGTTCGGTTAATTTTGCAAGAAATAAAAAATGGGGTTGATGCACTTTAAAAAGCGCACCATCGAATACACTTTTATAATCTGCAGCACAGCGTATTCGCACATCTGTGCTAAAATTGTAAAGTGTCATCACACCCAAGTCTGGTCAGCGTAACAGTATTAAACAGTTAAGCTATGACGACCTTTTGCACGACGACGAGCTAATACTTGACGACCAGCTTTAGTTGCCATACGAGCACGGAAACCATGAACGCGTTTACGCTTTAATTCAGATGGCTGGAAAGTACGTTTCATATCGAAACTCCCAAAAATGATCTTTCTATAAAGGTCCGCGATTTTATTGTGCAATGTTTACGCTGTCAATGAAAAACCAAGAAAGTTTTGTATTTAACCCAAATTTTTAATCTCTCTACTTCTTTTTATGATTGTCATAATTCAGTGCAATATATAGTTTTCAAAGTTATACACAAAGTAATTGTCTATTTTTATTGGAACTTTTATTATATACACACCTTATATACATATTTATCAACAAAACAAGATATCATCTTGGCTTTGATTTGCTGCATTTGAATTTAAATTCATATTTTGTAGTTATCCACAAAAGATCACACCCTTATTAAATAAATTCAAATTTTAAAATTTATATTTATTCTTATTAGGAGCGGTTTTTTCTGTGGATTTCGTACTTTTAAATTTAAAAAACATGTATTTGGGTTGTTGATAACTCTGTTTTTATTATATTTATGGATTGTGGATAAGTTTGTGTGATAATTTATCCACAGGTTGTGCAAAAAGTTATACACAAGTGGTTTTGAATTTAAATTTATTCACAAGAGTTTTCTTTTTAGACAAAATCACTCGAATTCGTCATGACAGATGTGGATAACTTGGTTAGAATGGCGACCCCTTCTCATATGGAAGGGTGAATCTTTAGATTGTTTGAATTTAAAAACGCAAAAATAGGGGATACACATGCTTTGGACAGACTGCTTAACTCGCTTGCGACAAGAGCTCTCTGATAACGTCTTTGCGATGTGGATTCGCCCATTAGTTGCTGAAGAAGTAGAAGGGATACTACGTCTTTATGCTCCTAACCCTTATTGGACGCGTTACATTCAAGAGAATCATTTAGAATTAATTTCTATATTGGCTGAGCAGTTGTCAGAAGGACGTGTACGTCAGGTTGAGATTTTAGTTGATTCTCGTCCTGGGAGTATTTTGTCATCGAGCGAACAACCAGCAACCACTACAGCTGCTTTGCAAACTGCACCACCACAAAGTATTAAAGTAAAAAAAGAGCCTGAGTCTGTTTCTAGCCCACATGCGAATAGTGTCGTCAATCCGAAAACATCAAAAAAGAAACTACTGAATCCTCAGTTTACTTTTTCTTTATTTGTTGAAGGCCGTTCGAACCAGATGGCTGCTGAAACATGTAGAAAAGTATTAACTCAATTAGGTGCTTCCCAGCATAACCCTTTGTTTTTATACGGTCCTACAGGATTAGGTAAGACACACTTAATGCAAGCAGTTGGTAATGCTTTATTACAAGCCAAACCAAATGCTCGTGTGATGTATATGACTTCTGAGAGTTTTGTTCAGGATTTTGTGAGTTCTTTACAAAAAGGCAAAGTAGAAGAATTTAAGAAGAACTGCCGTTCTTTGGATTTATTATTGGTAGATGATATTCATCTCTTAGCAGGTAAAGAGGCGAGTCTAGTTGAGTTCTTCTATACATTTAATGCTTTACTTGATGAATCTAAACAAATTATTTTAACTTCAGATCGTTATCCAAAAGAATTAACAGAGTTAGATCCACGTTTAGTTTCCCGTTTTTCTTGGGGACTTTCAGTAGGTGTTGAACCACCAGATATTGAAACTCGTATCGAAATTTTATTAAAGAAAGCGGAAAATAGCGGCGTTGATTTACCTCGAAATTGTGCATTATTTATTGCACAACAAGTGGTTGCTAACGTACGTGAACTTGAAGGGGCACTTAATAAAGTCGTTGCAATTTCTCGTTTTAAAGGTGCGCCAATCGATCTTGATGTTGTGCGTGAGTCTTTAAAAGATGTGCTGGCTATCCGTGCACGAACGATTAGTGTAGAAAATATTCAGCGCGTGGTAAGTGAATATTTCCGTATTCCATTAAAAGAATTAGTAGGGCCCAAACGTACGCGAATTTATGCTCGACCACGTCAGTTAGCAATGGGACTTGCTCGTGAATTGACCGGTGATAGTTTTCCTGAAATTGGAATGGCTTTTGGTGGACGTGACCACAGTACTGTGATGCATGCATGTGAAAAAGTAACCAGTCTGCGCGGAGAAGATCCAATTTTTGACGAAGATTATAAAAATCTACTGCGTCTACTTCAGAGTTAATGAAATAATAAGACATTGTTGCAAAGTCTACGTAAGTGCAGCATAGTACACAGCTAAAAAATGAAATATTTGCTCCAAGTTGCTAGAGGAATGAATCGTGCGTTTGAAAATCGCTAAAGAAAGTTTACTCAATGTTTTATCGCATGTTGTCGGTGCGGTAGAACGTCGTCATACATTGAATATTCTTTCAAACGTCAAAATTCAGACTAATGCTCAGGCGCTCACCATTACTGGTTCCGATTTAGAGGTCGAACTGGTTGCGAGCACTGTTTTAACAGAAGGGGCATGCCTTGAAGCAGGGGAAACCACAGTCCCTGCGCGTAAATTAATGGAAATTTGTAAATCATTGCCTACAGCTGCATTAATTGATTTACAAATTACTGAAGATCAAAGATGTATCTTAAAATCTGGTAATAGCCGTTTCGTATTAGGAACTTTACCAGCAGAAGATTATCCATTATTGACGACTGAAAATAGTCAAGGTACTCAAGTACAGGTAACTCAACGTGAGTTAAAGCGTTTATTTGAAAAAACTGCTTTTGCGATGGCTGTACAAGATGTACGTTTCTATTTAACAGGTACTTTATTGGAAATTGATGAAAATCAATTGCGTGCAGTAACAACAGATGGACACCGTTTAGCACTTTGTGAAATTACGGCTTCTTCTACATCATCTCAATTGGTTCAGGCTATTGTACCTCGTAAAGCTGTTGGTGAATTACAGCGCTTATTGAGTATTGAAGATGAACAATTAACATTGTTGATTGGTCGTGAGTTGTTAAATGTAACCATCAATACGCCAAGTCGTGACAAAGAGCAGGGTGATATTACTGTTCGTTTTACAACAAAATTGATTGATGGAAAATTCCCTGATTATCGTCGTGTAATTCCACGTGGTGGCGATAAACATGTATTAATTAGCCATGATGTATTTAAGCAATCATTACAACGTGTTGCAATTTTGAGTAATGAGAAATTGCGTGGTGTTTTCTTGAATTTTAATCAAGATTCTTTACAGCTTCGTGCGAATAACCCTGAGCAAGATGAGGCGATTGAAGATTTAGCTATCCAATATCAAAACGTGCCACTTGAAATGTCATTTAATGCACAATATTTACTTGAAGTATTGGGTGTACTTGATGGCGATGACGTAAACATGAGTATGAGTGAAGCGAATCAGTCTGTTTTGGTTCAAGATCCAGCACATACTGATCAAACTTATGTAGTTATGCCGATGCGTGTATAGTCTGGCTATCTAATATGCATCTTACGCGCTTAAACATTGAACGTGTGCGTAATTTAAAAACGGTTGCACTCCAAGGGTTGCAACCGTTTAATATATTTTATGGCGCTAATGGTTCAGGGAAAACCTCAATTCTGGAAGCAATTCATTTGCTTGCAACTGGACGATCGTTCCGCACTCATATTCCTAAAAACTATATTCAGTATGCTGCCGAAGATGCGATTGTCTTTGCACAGTCTAGTACTGAAAAAATTGGCATGCAAAAGTTAGCATCTGGTGAGCAGTTGATGAAGGTTAATGGCGATACCGTAGCTACCCAAGGCCAACTTGCTAAATTGCTTCCTTTGCAGCATCTTGATCCACAAAGTACCGACATTATCGACCATGGTGCAAAACCACGACGCCAACTTTTAGATTGGCTGATGTTCCACGTGGAACCTGAATTTTATTTTGCATGGCAATACTATTCGCGTGCATTAAAACAGCGAAATACGCTACTTAAAACCCGAAGAAATTTGTCGTTGGCTGATTTAGAGCCTTGGAACAAAATGCTGAGTGATTATGGTGAAATTTTGCACTCTCAGCGCTTGGGTATTGTGGAACAATGGAATGTGTTTTTTCAAAATGATTTGAGCCAATTACTACCTGATCTTGAAATTGAACTGGAATACAGTCCAGGTTTTCATACAGAGCAGGGCCTCATGCAAGACCTACTAAATCAACACCAAAAAGATATCGAAAGACGGTATACCGAATATGGTCCTCATCGCGCAGATTTGCGCTTAAAAACCCCTTTTGGACATGCTGATGTGGTTTTATCAAGAGGTCAGAAAAAATTGCTGATTATTGCTTTAAAACTGTCACAAATTGCAATGTTACATGCGAGTAATAAGGAAACTGTGGTATTATTAGATGATCTGACAGCAGAATTAGACTTAACCGCACAACAACGTTTAATTGAACGATTAAGCCAACTTGGTAGCCAGGTTTTTATGACAACTTTAGATCATGCATCGGTAAAAAAACACTTACATGATCTGTCTATTTCATATCAATTATTCAATGTTGAATCCGGTCAAGTTAGTCTTGCTTCACCATAATTTTTTGATGTTAACCATCTTTGAATAAACCTATATTTGCTAGGGAGAAACCATGAGTTCAGAGTCTCAATCAGCCTCTCAAACAGAACAAACCAATGAAAAGGCTTATGATTCCTCTAGTATTAAAGTATTACGTGGATTAGATGCAGTTCGTAAACGTCCGGGTATGTATATTGGGGATACAGACGACGGTACCGGTTTACACCATATGGTATTCGAGGTAGTCGATAACGCAATCGATGAAGCTTTAGCTGGGCATTGTGATGAAATTATTGTCACTATTCATGAAGATGAGTCAGTAAGCGTTTCTGATAATGGCCGTGGTATTCCAACCGATATTCACCCTGAAGAAGGTGTTTCTGCAGCTGAAGTAATTCTTACCATTCTGCACGCAGGTGGTAAGTTTGATGACAACAGCTATAAAGTTTCAGGTGGTTTGCACGGTGTAGGTGTTTCTGTAGTAAACGCACTTTCGCGTAAATTACATTTAATGATTTCTCGCGCTGGTCAAGTGCATGAGCAAGAATATCAACACGGCGATCCGCAATATCCATTACGCGTGATTGGTGAAACAGATAAGAGCGGTACAACAGTACGTTTTTGGCCAAGTGCAGAAACTTTTAGTCAAACGATCTTTAACGTAGAAATTTTAGCGCGTCGTTTACGTGAGCTTTCATTCTTAAACGCGGGCGTGCGTATTGTTTTACGTGATGAACGAATTAACCTTGAACATGTGTATGACTACGAAGGTGGCTTATCTGAGTTCGTAAAATACATTAACGAAGGTAAAACTCATCTGAATGAGATTTTCCATTTTACTGCGGATACAGATAACGGCATTGTTGTAGAAGTAGCGTTGCAGTGGAATGAAAGTTATCAAGAAAACGTTCGTTGTTTTACTAATAACATTCCTCAAAAAGATGGTGGTACGCATTTAGCAGGTTTCCGTGCAGCGTTGACACGTGGTCTTAACCAATATCTTGAAAATGAAAATATTATCAAGAAAGAAAAAGTCAATGTAACCGGTGACGATGCGCGTGAAGGTTTAACTGCTATTATTTCGGTAAAAGTACCTGATCCGAAGTTCTCATCTCAAACCAAAGAAAAACTGGTATCGAGTGAAGTAAAACCAGCAGTTGAGCAAGCCATGAACAAAGAGTTCTCTGCTTACTTACTTGAAAACCCGCAAGCTGCAAAATCGATTGCAGGTAAAATTATTGATGCTGCACGTGCGCGTGATGCTGCACGTAAAGCACGTGAAATGACGCGTCGTAAAAGCGCACTTGATATCGCTGGTTTACCAGGTAAATTGGCAGATTGTCAGGAAAAAGATCCAGCACTTTCTGAACTATATCTTGTCGAGGGTGACTCTGCAGGTGGTAGTGCCAAGCAAGGCCGTAACCGTAAAATGCAGGCTATTTTACCTTTGAAAGGTAAAATCCTGAATGTTGAACGTGCGCGCTTTGACAAAATGATTTCTAGTCAGGAAGTTGGTACTTTAATTACTGCGCTTGGCTGTGGTATTGGTCGTGAAGAATATAATCCCGATAAGCTACGCTATCATAAAATCATTATCATGACCGATGCCGACGTTGATGGTTCGCACATTCGTACCTTGTTATTAACGTTCTTCTTCCGTCAAATGCCAGAATTGGTTGAGCGTGGGCATATTTATATTGCACAGCCACCTTTGTATAAATTGAAAAAGGGTAAGCAGGAACAATACATCAAAGATAATGATGCATTGGAAACTTATTTAATTTCAAATGCGATTGATGAGCTGTCTTTGCATACCAATGCTGAAGCACCTGCTATTACGGGTGAGGCACTTGCAAAAGTCATTCAAGACTATCAAGTTTCACAAAAGAGCTTACAGCGCTTAACTTTACGTTATCCAGCTAGCTTATTGGATGCTTTACTTGAAGTAGAAGCATTCAAGAGCGATCAAAATCATGATCAGGCTTATGTACAACAATGGGCTGATCAAGTAAAAGCTATCATTACAAGATTACAGCCAAGTTTACGTCCAGAAATTACACTAGAGTCATTTGAACGTGAAAATGCTCAAGGTGAAAAATCTGCGCATTATTGGCCGCGTATTACGGTATATGTTCATAACTTGCCACATGCATATTTGCTTGATGCAGCTTTATTGAATTCAGCTGAGTATGCACGTTTGCTGAAAAACTCGAAGAGCTGGTTCAGTTTGCTTGAAGATGGTGCTTATTTACAAAAAGGTGATCGCCGTATTCAAGTGGCTAACTTCCATCAGGTTTGGCAGCATATTTTGCAAGATTCGCGCCGCGGTATGATGATTCAGCGCTATAAAGGTCTTGGCGAGATGAACGCTGAACAGCTTTGGGAAACGACAATGGATCCTGAAAACCGTAATATGTTGCAGGTAACTATTGATGATGCGATTGAAGCAGATCGTATGTTCTCTTGCTTGATGGGTGATGATGTGGAACCACGTCGTGCATTCATTGAAGAAAATGCTTTAAATGCGGATATTGATGCTTAATTGATAACACGATTCTAAATCAGTCTAGGGAGAGAAGATGATGGGTCAGAAAGTATTAGCTAGTTTGTTAATCTCATGTGCGTTTTTAGGAAGCTCTGCTGTTTGGGCAGCTGATTTAGAAACAAATATGAAAACTTTAGCTAAGAGCACTAAAGCATTTGCTGAAGCGAAAGATGCTGCTAATGCGAAACAACAACTTGTTGTAATGCGTGAAGCAGCAGTTTCTTCTAAGCAATATTTGCCGCATAAACTCGAAGGTTTACCTTCAGGAAATGTACAGGTAAAAGAGTACCAGGCTGGTTTAGATCAGCTGGTTACTGAGATTGATAAAGTAACTGCATTAGTTGAGCAAGGACAATTAGACCAAGCAAAAACTGAAGCAATCAATTTAGTCAAAATTCGAAATGAAAATCATAAAAAATTTAGATAATTGATTTTTTATGGGAAAGGGCTAATCATCATTAGCCCTTTTTTTGTATCCAGAAAAGCATTTTGTTTAACTCCTAAACTATTGGAAGTTATATTCTCTAGGCGGTACTTACTAATAACAATAGGCAATATAATTATGAAAAAGATTTATAAACTCATATTGGGTAGCATTGTTTTTGTCACTAGTGTATTTCAATTGCATGCTGCTACAGTCCCGACCTTTTATGGCAAATTAGTATTTCATCGTTATAGTGATTATGACGCATGGGACAGTAAGCTTTATCTTTATCACTTCACAACGCAGCAGACTACATTACTGGGCACGAACTGGAAAATCGACCATATGATGAATGGTCATTTTTCCCCAGATGGAAAATGGTTAACTTTTATGGGGGTTAACTCTGGGCAGCATTATGGCGATGCATGGGATGTGTATGCTTGGAAAGTGGGGAGTAGTGAGTTACCCATTAACTTAACTCAGGGAAATAACAAACGCGATGAAGATCCAAAATTCATAGATAACCAGCGTATTATTTTTAAACAAAATGGCGATTTAAAAATCGTTAAAATAACGGATCGGACGATTACTTCTGTCACTCAAAATGGTTGGGACATAGAAGAATCGATGCCTTATCCGATGGTAAATACCACCCAAATCTTGTATGCGAAAGGTGCTGGAAATAATTCTAGAGTTTTCAGTATTGATCAGTCGGGTGCCTATGATACACAACTGACCAATATTGCCTCATATTATCCAGTATGGTGGCAAGGCAGTCAGTTTTTATATGTGCGTTGGTATAGCGCAACAAATGCCCATGATCAGATCTATGCTTATGATATGGCTAACAAACAAACCACACGTTTGCCATTCAACAGCATTAATTATGATACTTCCGATCCAGCGCCTTTAGATCAGCGTTACATGGTAGTGTCTCTTGCTGGGCAAACAGGCAGTCGAGGCGGTTATGATCTATATATCGCAGATAGCCAATCAAGCAATGTTTGGCCTTTACCTGTAAATAGCAATTTAAATGAATTAGGGGCTTTTTATACCCCTTATTAATTAATAAAAAAGCCGATTAAGAAATCGGCTTTTTTATTTTAGAAAACAGATTAATCAAAAGAAGCTTCCATTTCTTCTAACTCCATCATGAGTTCTAAAAGCTGCTCTTCGTGTTGCTCAAGTTTAGCCTTCAGCTCAGTCTGTTCATTCATAAGTTTGAGTAAATCATCTTTACGTGCAGCCTCATATAGAGATGTGTCTGCTAGAGATTCTTCAATTTTGGCAAGCTGCGGTTGAAGCTTCTCAATTTGAGACTCAACTTTTTCAATGTTTTTACGAATAGGTCGAGTTTGTTCACGACGGCGAGCTGCTTCTTTACGCTGTGCTTCTTTATCAACTTTAGCTGGGACGGCAGCAGTGGTTGAGGACGAATTATTCTGCGCCACAGCAGTTTGAGCATTGATAAGTTGCTGACGTGCTTCACGTAGCCATTTTGCATAATCCTGTAAATCACCTTCGAATTCGGTACATTTACCGCCGTGTACCAAAAGAAGCTCGTCACAAACACTTGCAATCAGTTGACGTTCGTGGGAAACCAGTACAACAGCACCCTCAAAGTCTTGTAATGCCATGCTCAGTGAATGACGCATATCTAGATCTAAATGGTTCGTCGGTTCATCGAGAATTAAAACGTTTGGACGCTGCCATACAATGAGTGCGAGGGCTAAACGGGCGCGCTCTCCACCAGAAAAGGTTTCACATGGCGTATCCATGCGTTCACCACTAAAGCCAAAACTACCTAAGAAAGAACGTAGGGTGGCTTCACTAATTTTTTTATCTGCTATACGAGCAAGCTGTAACATTGGAGTAGCATGCCCATCTAAAGCATCCATTTGGTGCTGCGCAAAGTAACCAATGTTAAGCAGTTCAGAAGCTTTACGTTCACCCGCTAAGAGTGGTAAATCACCAACTAAACTCTTAATCAATGTTGATTTACCTGCACCGTTCATACCAAGTAAACCAATACGTGAGGTTGGTGTAATTTGTAATCTGATTTTTTCAGCTATTTGTTTATCACCATAACCAATACTGGCATTGTCTAAAGTCAGCAAAGGAGAACTCATTTTGGTGGGTTCACGGAAACTAAAAGTAAATGGCGTATCTACATGAGCGGGTGCAAGTTGCTGCATGCGCTCAAGTTGTTTAATGCGACTCTGCGCCTGACGAGCTTTAGTCGCTTTTGCTTTAAAACGGTCAATAAACTTTTGTAGGTGAGCGCGCGTTTCTTCTTGTTTCTCAAAAGCTTGTTGTTGTTGGGCAAGACGTTCACTACGCGTAGTTTCAAATGTAGAGTAGTTTCCGGTGTAAAGCGTGAGTTCCTGATTTTCGATGTGAAGAATATGATCTGTAATCGCATCTAAAAAGTCGCGGTCATGCGAAATGAGGATGAGTGTACCTTCATAGGCTTTAAGCCAATCTTCTAACCACAAGATTGCATCCAAGTCTAAGTGGTTGGTTGGTTCATCTAGTAATAATAAATCTGAACGGCTCATAAGGGTACGCGCTAAATTTAAGCGCATACGCCATCCACCTGAGAAACTCTCAACATTCAAACGCAATTGATTTTCTAGAAAACCAAGACCAGCCATGAGTTGGGCTGCTTTAGATGGTGCTGAATAACCATGAATTTCATCAAAGCGGCCATGCAATTTAGCCAATTCCAAATCAGTCAGTTGATCTGGTTGAGCAAGCTTATTTTGAATATCCCAAAATTCTTCATCACCCGAAAGAACAAAATCAATTGCAGGCATATCTAAGGCTTTTATTTCTTGAGCCATATGCGCGACAGTCCAGCCTGTAGGGCGAGTAAGTGAACCTTCATCTGCACCTAAACTTCCAAGTAATGCAGCAAATAACGTCGACTTACCTGCACCATTTACCCCAGTTAGACCAATCTTCCAACCTGGGTGTAATTGCATAGACGCTTTTTGAAATAGAACACGTCCACCGCGGCGTAAAGAAACTTGGTCAAATTGAATCATCTTATTGTATCGAGGTGAGTTAGGGATGCTGTATTTTAAAGAGAACTGCCGATGAAAACAAAACTTTCCGGATTTTAGTGAGCGGCTATTAATAATTACATATATCAAGACATTCTAAATTTCGCTATTCATCCGAAATTCTGAAAATATTGAACAAGATAGAACACATTTAAAAAAATATGGCTAAAATAAAAACAGTTTAAAATTTGGTTGATTAATGAGCTACTAATAAAACTAGACTAAGGAAAGTCAAATGAAAAAAAAATTGGGGATAATTGGCGCAGCATTTTGCTGTGCTATGGGGACAGTACATGCAGGACAAAATGTCTGTGTGTTTGATTTATTAGGAAAGTCAGGTGAATCCTATAAACTGATGGAAGAATGGGCGCTTGCAGCGAAAGAGTGGCAAGCAGATATCACTTTAATTCCATTTCAAGATGAAGCTTTGGTTGACCGTAGGTTGCGTGAAGGCAAGTGTGATGCTGCTTATATGACTTCCATGCGGGCGAGAAATTATAATAAATTTGCAGGTTCGATCGATGCGATTGGTGGGGTCACCAGTAATGCTATTGCGCAAAAAGCAATTAGTTTTGTTCTCGATAAGCGCAATAAACATCGTATGGTAACTGCACAAAATGGAGCTAATTACGAAGTCGTCGGGATTGTTCAGATTGGATTGGCTTATTTATTTGTAAGAGATAAAAACCTGAATTCAATTGAAAAAGTACGCGGTACTAAATTTGCTATTTTGCAATATGACGCAGCACAGAAAATTATGGTGGAAAGTGTTGGAGCGCAGGCCATTCCATCAGAAATTACCGATTTTGTGAAAAAGTTTAATAGTGGACAAGTCGATGCAATTGCTGCACCAGCTTATGCTTATAAACCTTTAGAGATTGGTAAAGGGGTAGGAGGGAAAGGGGCAATGTTTACTTTCCCTGTGGTTAACGTTACGGGAGATTTAGTTGCTCGAAGTGATAAATTTCCCGCAGATTTCGGTATAAAGTCACGTGCTTGGTTTCTACAGCAACTACCTCAGAACTTTGCCATGATAAAACGGCTAGAAATGGGCGTACCCTCAAAAATTAAAATGAATTTTTCAGCTGAAGACAAAATTAAATATCAAAAAATTTTACGTGAAGGTCGCCTCAGCTTAACAAAACAAGGTGTATACGATGCAACAATGATGAGTGTGCTGAAGCGTGCTCGTTGTACGGTTGAAAGAACTAATTTTGAATGTACCCTTAATGGAGAATAGTTTGTTTTTTAAACACAAAAACGCTACATATATTTCAAAGCTGAATATGGGTATGAAAATTGTGAATATAAAAAGTAACTTACGGAAACTTAGTGATTTTTACTACTAATAAATAATTTAAATTGAACAAACAATGGTTCAATGAGATAAAAATATTTGAGTAAAAGCTCTATTTTTTTCTAAAAAACATGATTAATATCTGTGTTTGAAAGGAAACTTCAAACAAAAAATCTGTTCCGTGGAAGGATGAAGAAAATGAAAAAAATCGTACTTGCTATGGCTGCCGCTTCTGTTGTTGGTTTTTCTGCTTCAGCGCAAGCAGCGAGTACCGTATGTGTATTCGACCTCTTAGGAAAAGCAGGCGACTCATATAAAATGATGGAAGAATGGGCTCTTGCTGCAAAAGGCTGGGGTACTGAAATTAACTTAGTTCCTCGTCAGGACGAGGCTGTTGCTGATAATGATTTTAAAGCAGGCAAATGTGATGCTGTAGCAATGACAGCAATGCGTGCACGTCAATATAACAAATTCGCAGGATCTATCGACTCACTCGGTGGTGTTCCAAATAACCAAATCGCTCAACGTGCAATTACTTATGTATTAGATGCGCGTAATGCAGCAAAAATGACCACTAATATGGGTGGTAAAAAATATGAAGTTGCTGGTATTTCTCCGCTAGGTTCAGCATTCATTTTCGTACGCGACAAAAACATCAACTCTGTTGAAAAAGCTGCGGGTAAAAAATTTGCCGTACTTGGCTATGACGATGCACAAAAAATTATGGTGCAACGTGTAGGTGCTCAAGCGGTTCTTTCTGATATTTCAAACTTTGCCGCGAAATTTAACAATGGTCAGGTAGATATGGTAGGTGCGCCTGCTTATGCTTACAAACCATTAGAGTTAAATAAAGGTTTAGGTGCAAACGGTGTAATGTGGAATTTCCCTGTATTACACGTTACAGCAGATCTAGTATTACGTTCTGATAAATTCCCAGCTGGTTTTGGTCAAAAATCTCGTGACTGGTTTGTTAAACAGTTACCTAAGAACTTTGCAATGATCAACCGTTTAGAAGCGCAAATTCCTGGCAAATACAAAATGAACTTAAGTGCAGAAGACAAACTTAAGTATCAAAAAATGTTGCGTGATGGCCGTATGGACTTAACTAAACGCGGTGTTTACGATGCAGGAATGATGTCTGTATTGAAAAAAGCACGTTGTTCTGTAGACAAGGCTAACTTTGAATGTTCAATGCCTGGTGAATAATTCTAATTTCTCTCAAAAAGCCTAGACTTAGTTCTAGGCTTTTTGTTTTATATGTGTTGTCAATTCTGCCATTGTGGTTAATTAGAAAGACGTTAAGCTAAATTTAGATAAAAACTTCATAAGGAAACATGAAGGTATAAAAATGGATCAAGGACTTGAGTGATTAAAATAATTGCTAATAGATAGGTCAATCTCTGTCTATTTTTCATGGAAATAAAATCATAAAAGCAAATAGGGTCTATACCAATATTCCATCATGATTTTTATATGAGGCCTATCCGATTCATACCTGAACGGTGTGAAATTTCTTGGTATCGAAAAACAAAAACTCCACAAGGAAAGGAAAAAGAATATGCAATTTTCCAAAATGCTATTACTTGCGATGGGACTTACTACAGTTTCTTTTGCAGCTCAGGCTAAACAAACAGTATGTGTTTTCGACTTCGTTGGTAAAAATGGCGATGTCTATGCGCTGATGAAGGATTATCAACTTGCCGCTAAAAACTGGGGAGCTGATATTGAACTTAAAGTGAACCAAAATGAAGCCGTGATTGCTGAAGATTTTAAAGCAGGCAAATGTGATGGGATTAGTGTGTCAGGGATGCGTGGCCGTCAATTTAACTCATTTACTGGATCATTAGACGCGATTGGGGCCATTCCTGACCTCAAACTTGCTGTAAAAATAATGCAAGGTTTAGCGAGTCCAACTTTTAGTAAATATATGGTTAATGGTCGCTATGAGGTTGTCGGTGTTATTCCAGTTGGTGATGCTTACCTTCTAGTAAACGATCGCAGCATCAATACAGTAGCGAAAGCCGCAGGTAAGAAAATTGCTGTTCTTGACTATGATGAAGCACAAAAAATTATGGTTCAGCAGGTAGGAGCACAGGCTGTTAGTGCTGACGTCACAAATTTCGGTGCGAAATTTAATAACCATCAAGTTGATATTATTGGTGCGCCAGCAGCAGCATTTAAGCCTTTAGAACTACAAAAAGGTTTAGGAACAAAAGGTGCGATCGTGAACTATCCGATCTTACAGGTCACCGGAAATATTATTATCCGTCCTGATAAGTTCCCAGCTGGTTTTGGTCAGAAATCTAGAGAATGGGTTTCAGGTCAGCTACCACGTGCCTTTACCATCTTGGGTAAAATGAAAGCTGATATTCCGCAAAAATACTGGATGGATGTTCCAGCAGCCGATAAACCAGGCTACCAAAAGCTTATGCGTGAGTCTCGAATTAATCTTACACAACGTGGTGTGTACGATAAACGCATGATGAAACTCCTTTGGCAATTCCGTTGTAAGCAAGATGCTAAAAACTTCGAATGTGGCTTACAGGATGAGAATTACAAATAATCTTGATAAAAATACTCAAGATTCGCTTTAAACTTCGAAGACAGACCCTATATTGATTATGCTATACTCAATATAGGGTCTTTTTTATTTTGAAAGGCACAGCAAAATCCGAGGAACAATCATCATGAATGCCCAAGCTCTAGTTTTGACAGATAATGCTGCCAATAAGGTACGCCAACTCCGTGATAGTGAAGGGAATGACGATCTCATGTTACGTGTGTATGTAACAGGAGGCGGGTGTTCAGGGTTTTCGTATGGCTTCAATTTTGCTGAAAGCGTAAATGAAGATGATGCAGAATTCGTAAATGGCGATGTAAAAATGCTAGTTGACTCACTTAGCTATCAATATTTAATTGGCTCAGTGGTTGACTATGTAGAAGGTCTTGAAGGGTCGCGTTTTATTATCCAAAACCCGAATGCGACAACAACATGTGGTTGTGGTTCTTCGTTCTCGATTTAAAAAGAATTTTAAAATTAAAAAAAACCTCTCTATTTTGAGAGGTTTTTGTATTGGTCAAATCATTATTTT
Organism: Acinetobacter sp. ACIN00229; assembly: GCF_016106645.1. Lineage (NCBI taxonomy): Bacteria > Pseudomonadati > Pseudomonadota > Gammaproteobacteria > Moraxellales > Moraxellaceae > Acinetobacter > Acinetobacter sp. ACIN00229. The sequence continues at coordinate 3,765 of NZ_JADWOM010000024.1, read as the reverse complement.
TCACTGATAGATTCTAAAAAGTATTGAACCAGTTCAGGTGCATTCTGATATGGAATCCAATGCGATGCATCCATAAAAACTGCGTTATAACTATTTTTAAAATAATGTGAGTTTAGCTCGGCACTTTTTTCTGTAACGGCAATATCATGTTTACCCCAAATAAAAAGAGTAGGAACATCTATTGCTTTAAAAGGATTTTGAGGCTTGTCCCAAAAAAAGCCACGATACCAATTCAATGCCGTAGTTAATCTATTTTCTTCTATAAACTCAGCCTCGAATATTGCAATTTGCTCTTCGGTCATGCCTGATGACTTAAGAAACTTCCGGCCCAATTTAGGTATCTTTTTAAATAAAAGTTCGGGCAGAATCGGTAGCTGAAAAATTGCAAAATAATAAGATTTAAAAAGTTGTCTGCTGCTTAAACAAGCTTTTAAAAAAGCAGCTTGGTGAGGCACAGAAACTAAAGTGAGATGCTGAATATATTGTGGATACTTCATCGCAATGCCCGAAGCGATTGCCGAGCCCCAGTCATGTCCAATTAAATAAACTGGCTGGCCAAGCTGCTCAATGAAACTGGCCACATCTTCTACAAGTTCACTCAGTGAATATTGAAATCGGCTTTGAGGCCTAGCATTTAAACTATAACCACGTTGATGAATCGCAAGCGTTCTAAATTGATGCTGATGCAATAATTCAGAGGTTTGCTCCCAACTATGAGCAGTTTCAGGAAAACCATGCAATAAAACAACGAGTGGACCATCTATAGGGCCTGAATCAATCACATCGAATGTCCAAGCCCCACGTGTATATTGATGAATACGTTTAGTCAGATCCATACAAACATGCCTTAAATTATTTTTGTCGGCATTTATCATGAGTTTTTATGCTCATTTAAATAACAGCATTTCGGGTCAGTAAATGTGTTATGAGGTCGAATCTGACCAATCAATCAATAAGTAGTTTTTATACTACTGTGATTGTACCTAGAATTCTGAAATCCGAAGCACCTGTTACTGCAGGCAAATTACCACTTAAACCATTTACAAAACGCATTGCTAACCATGCAAATGCTGTAGCTTCGACCCAAGTAGGGGAGAGTCCTAAAACATCTGTAGGTTGAACAGACCAATTGTGCTTACGAAGACGCCAGCGTAATTGTTCTAATAAATAAGAGTTATAAGCACCACCACCACATACATATACTTCACCTGTTTCCATCTCAGAGCGATAAATCGCTTTTTGAATGGCACGCACAGTAAGCTTTAATAGGGTAGCTTGGATGTTTTCAGGTGTATCTTCTAACTCATCGTAAGTTAAATCATTTCGCCAATCGATTAACTGATCATCTAACCAGTCAATATTAAAGTCTTCACGACCTGTGCTCTTAGGGGGTTCTTTAGAAAAATACTCATGCGCATGAAGACGGTCGAGTAAAGAGCGAATAGGATGACCATAGGCAGCCCAGTCACCATTTTCATCATATGGATGACCTGTATGGCGATGGCACCAAGCATCCATCAAAATATTTGCAGGCCCTGTATCAAAACCAAATACGCCGTCAGCATTATTGGCAGGCAGCATACTCACATTAGCAATGCCACCCAAATTTAAAATCACACGATGAATACTTGGATGTTGAAATAATGCTTGATGGAAAGCCGGAACCAATGGTGCGCCTTGACCACCTGCTGCCATATCTCTACGACGGAAATCTGAAACAACCGGAATCTGAGTAATTTCAGTAATGATGTTGGGATCACCAATTTGTAAAGTAAATCCATGTTCTGGGCGATGACGAATGGTTTGCCCATGTGAACCAATTGCTTTAATTTGACTACGATCTAACTGATTTTTTTCAATGAGAGTATTAATGCCATGACCAATCATTTTGGCTAGAGCAACATCAGCTTTACCCATGCGGTCAATTTCATTGTCATCAGGCAAAGTTAACGCCATAAGCTCATCACGTAACTCGGGTTCAAATGGAACTGTAAGAGTGGCATGAAGCTGTAGTGGCTCAAATGAAGCCGCAACAATATCCACACCATCCATACTAGTGCCAGTCATTACGCCGATATAGATTGCGCTCATATGCAACTTCCCCTGCAAGACGCTGAAAAAATGTTAGTATATCGCACAAATTGAATAACTGATGTGTTTAGGTTTTGTGATGTCAAATTTCTTGCCCGCCGAAGAACAGCTTGCTCTCATCCAACGAGGCACGCACGAAATTATTTCAGAAGAAGATTTACTGAAAAAGCTCAAAGAGAATCGTCCTCTTAAAATTAAAGCTGGTTTCGATCCTACAGCACCAGATTTACATTTAGGACATACGGTTCTTATTAATAAATTAAAAACTTTCCAAGATTTGGGCCATGAAGTTACCTTTTTAATTGGTGACTATACAGCGATGATCGGTGACCCAACTGGTAAAAGCGCAACTCGTCCGCCATTGTCACGTGAACAAGTGGAAGCCAACGCTAAAACTTATCAAGAACAAGTTTTCAAAATATTAGACCCGAATAAAACAAAAGTACGTTTTAACTCAGAATGGTTTAATCAAAAATCTGCTGCTGACCTTATTCAGCTAGCAAGTCAGCAAACCGTATCTCGCATGTTAGAACGTGATGACTTTACTAAGCGCTATAGCAACCATCAGCCAATTGCAATTCATGAGTTTTTATATCCTCTAGTTCAAGGTTATGACTCAATTGCGCTTGAAGCTGACGTTGAGTTAGGCGGTACAGACCAGACCTTTAACTTACTCATGGGTCGTACCTTACAAAGCCGTTATGGCCAAGAATCACAAGTGTGTATCACTGTACCGATTCTAGAAGGTTTAGATGGCGTAAATAAAATGTCTAAATCTTTAGGTAACTATATTGGTGTATTTGATACACCAGGGGCAATGTACCAAAAAGTTTTATCAATGCCAGACTCTTTAATTGAACGCTATTTTGATTTATTAAGTTTTAAATCTCTAGATGAGATCAAAACATTATTAGATGAAATTGCTGCTGGTCGTAATCCACAAGAAGTAAAGCGTATTCTTGCACTTGAGCTAGTTGAGCGCTTCCATGATGCAGAAGCTGCCGCTAATGCACACAAAAGTGCTGGTAACCTTATTACAGAAGGTGAAGTACCAGAAGACACCCCAGAGGTGACTATTTCTCGTGGTGAGTTTGGTGGAGAAATCTTTATTGCCACGATTCTACGTGTAGCTGGATTAAATCCGAATGCTGCAGCTGCAAAAGATGCAGTAGCTCGCGGTGCAGTAAAAGTTGATTGGAAGGCTGTTGATGCAGGTTTCTCTGTAAAAGAAAACGGTACTTTCATTATTCAGTCAGGTAAAAAAGCAATTGCACGAGTAACATTCACTGACTAAGAATGTTGTGTAGTGATAAAAAGCAGGAGTAATCCTGCTTTTTTTATTTAAGGATTAAAAAAAACAATTCAACGTTCCACGTGGAACAATTTATAGATCAGTAATAATGAAAAGTAATCAAAGCAAATAACAAGATAGAGCGAAATATAGCTTGAGAGTAGAGCATTTGCTCTAATATTCCTTTGGAATAGAGAATACTATATATACCTCTAACGACTATATAAGAATAAGAAGACATCAAAAATCTAAGATGAACTGTATTTTCCTAAAAATAAAATTAATAAAAGTGGTGGAAATGCCTAAAAAAAAGCCATATATATCACTTTTTTTGCAAAATAGTAGAAAAAAACGGCACTCAATAGAAAAAGGCTGAAATACCC
>NZ_JADWOM010000023.1:0-49285 GCF_016106645.1 Acinetobacter sp. ACIN00229 | reverse complement strand
ATCAATTGATGTTTATTTCTAAGGATATAAATTCTGTTTGGGTGAATTTTATTCTCTTTTTAAGGTTTGTTTTAAGAAAATTTAATAGCAGTAAAAATACATTATTGGGTTCATTATTTAATATGGAAATACACATAAATTTTTATTGTTTAATTTTAGAATAAAAAGAAGAGCAATTTTATAAGGTCATATAAAATTGCTCTTAAGTTGGGAGAGTGGGAGAAAAGAGAAACTTAAGCGGGCGTTTGTTCTTGAGTTGATTTAATTAATACTGGCTCTGGTAGCTCTTCAGTATCTGCTACTTTTTCGCCTTCAAGCTTAGCAACAACTGCGGTAGCAATACTGTTACCTACTACGTTTGTTGCAGTACGACCCATATCAAGGAACTGATCGATACCAAGCAATAAGAGAATGCCAGCTTCAGGTAAATGGAACATGGTGAGTGTTGCTGAAATAACCACAATTGAAGCTCGTGATACACCTGCAATACCTTTACTTGTCACCATCAGAGTTAACAGAATTAAGATTTGTTGAGTGAAGCTAAGATCGATGTTGTAAGCTTGAGCAATAAACAATACTGCAAACGTGGTGTACATCATTGAACCATCTAGGTTAAATGAATAACCCAACGGTAATACAAAGCTAGTCACTTTTTTAGGTACACCAAATTTATTGAGTGCATCCATTACTTTAGGGTAGGCAGACTCACTTGAAGCTGTCGCAAAAGCAAGAGTTACAGGTTCGCGAATTAATTTGCCTAAGCGGAAGATATCTTTTTTAAGTACGATTGCACCAACAGAGAACAAAATGATCCAAAGTAACAGAAGACCGAAATAGAACTCAGCGATTAAAATACCGTAGTCAACAATTAAGCCTAAACCTTGTACTGTAATTGCTGAAGCAATTGCAGCAAATACTGCAAAAGGTGCAAACATCATGACGTAATCGGTGATACGGAACATGATCTTGCTAAGTTCTTCAGTCAAACGAACAATAACTGAATCTTTTTCGTTGCCTTGATTTACAAAAGCGAGTGCTGAGCCAAAGAAAATAGCGAAAACAAGTACTTGTAAAATATCGTTATTTGCCATTGCTTCTGCAATGCTGCGTGGGAACACATGGCTTAAGAATGATTGCAGTGTAAAGCCAGTAGTTTCTGGGAGAGAAGCGCCACTAAGTTGTTGAGCTGTTGGTAGTGCTAAATCTAGAGCTGCCCCCGGTTGGAAAAAGTTTGCTAAACCCATGCCGATGGCAAGCGATACAAACGAAGCAGTAATAAACCAAGTCATTGACTTAAGTGTGATACTACCAATCGATGTAGATTTCCCCATTGATACAATGCCTGAAACAATTGTGGCAAATACCAATGGAGCAATAATCATTTTGATGAGGCGTAAAAAGATGTCTGTGCCGATGCTAAAATAAGAAGCGATTTGTTTGAGTTGGTCACCTTCATTAAAAAAGTGGTGACAAATCCAGCCTGTCAGTACGCCAAGTAAAATAGCAATAACAATATATTTGAGCAATTTCTTTTGCTTCATATGAACCTCTATCCATTTGATTCAATCATTCTTTGATGGGATTTGAATGATTGAAAGCTTTCCTTGTTAGTTCAGTCCGGTCGTTCTACCGATTTTATCTTCCTAGATATCTGAATCTGTTTTAACCGAATCGAATATGGTGATGTTGTTATGGGAAGGGATTGTTGCTCGATTTTGAAGCAGTGTGAAATGCAAAAAAATATTGATCCATGCAATTTTTGCATAATGAAGATTGCGGGAAATGTGAAATTACGCACAAATTTAAACGTATGGTAAAAAATATAGAAATGAATTGTTAAACAGATTTTAAAGATTAAATGAATTAAATTTTTAATTAAAATTTCTTAAATTCAAATAGTTATTTAAATGTAAGTGGAAGTGCGGAAGAGTTTGTAATTATTCTTTTTTTAAATTAGTTAAATAAAATTATCAAAAAAGGCATCTAATTTAAGATGCCTTTTTTGATATGCATTTTTTTAACGACGATTGGCTAAGAAACGGCCTAAACGAGTGATTGCTTCTCGCAATTCATTTTCAGCTGGTAAGAAAACCACACGGAAATGATCTGGAGTTGGCCAATTAAAGCCCGTACCTTGGACCAATAGCACTTTTTCTGCACGTAGCAAATCAAGCATTAATTTTTCGTCATCTTCGATTGGATAGATGTTTGGATCGAGGCGAGGGAAGCAGTACATTGCTCCATCTGGTTTTACGCAGCTTACACCAGGAATCTCATTTAGCATTTCCCAAGCAATATTACGCTGTTCGTACAAACGGCCACCCGGACGAATCAGGTCATTAATTGATTGGTAACCGCCTAAAGCAGTTTGAATCGCATATTGAGCCTGAACGTTTGCACATAGACGCATTGATGCCAACATATCTAAACCTTCGATATAGTCAGCAGCGCGGCTTTTATCTCCGGTAATTGCCATCCAGCCTGAACGGAAACCTGCAATGCGATAAGCTTTTGATAGACCATTAAAAGATACGCAAAGCTGGTCGCCAGCTAATGATGCTACTGAAACATGTTCAATACCGTCATAAATAATTTTGTCGTAAATTTCATCAGCAAATAAAATTAGATCATATTTTTTTGCAAGCGCTACAATTTGTTCAAGAATATGACGTGGATAAACTGAACCAGTAGGGTTGTTCGGGTTAATGATGACAATACCGCGAGTATTCGATGTAATCTTGCTTTCAATGTCAGCAATATCTGGATACCAGCTATTTTCTTCATCACATTTATAGTGAATTGCTGTACCACCTGAAAGATTAACAGCTGCTGTCCAAAGCGGATAATCCGGCATTGGAATCAACATTTCGTCGCCATCATCAAGCAAGCCTTGCATCGCCATTACAATAAGTTCAGACACACCATTACCGATATACACGTCATTCACGTGCATATTTAGGATGCCTTTTTGTTGGTAATATTGGCAGATAGCTTTACGTGCTGGAAAGATACCTTTTGAGTCAACATAACCAATCGCATTTGGTAGGTTTAAAGCAACGTCATTAATAATTTCTTGTGGGGCTTCAAAACCAAATGGAGCAGGGTTGCCGATATTGAGCTTGATGATTTTATGTCCTTGCTCTTCCATTTCATTGGCGGCTCGTAATACTGGTCCACGAATGTCATAACAAACATGCTCAAGCTTCGATGATTTCTTTATTTCTCGAGAAGTTGGCATGGATTGGAGGATAGCAGTATTTTTAGACATAGCTGGATTCACTTTTGCATATCGGTATAAATAACTTTTAAATGTTTTAACTGTTACCAAATTCAGATCGTGTTGATCTTTTAGTAATTCAACAATTTTTTCATGGGTAAAGCCCGATTGCTGATACTGTTTGATAACTGGTAATAGTTGCTGGAAAAGCACACTTTTTTTCTGAGACATGTTTTGTCCTATACAACCGTGCCGAACAAGCATAGCACCATCTTTGCTTCCTTGGAAGAAAATAAAACATAAATTTGCTTACTTTTAATTTTGAATTTTGCTTACTTTTTGCTTTCTATGGCTTAGGTGATTAAATTCCAACAAATTTTACGTTCAGAGACTAGTGTTTTTGCGAGGAATGGCGTAAATATAAAACTCAATCATCAGAAATGTTTACTTCAGAATAAAGGTGCATGTCATGGGAAAAGTCAATAAAACAGACCGGGAATGGCAAAGAGAGTTATCACCAGAAGAGTATCGGATCACACGACAAAAGGGCACTGAACCTGCATTTACGGGGCAATACTGGAATACTAAGCAACATGGTACCTATGTCTGCCGTTGCTGCGGTGCAGAATTGTTCTCATCAGATACTAAATATGACAGTGGTTGTGGTTGGCCTAGCTTCTTTAAACCGATTGAGCCAACTGCAATTGAAGAACATGACGATTTATCGCATGGTATGGTCAGAACAGAAATTGTTTGTCATGATTGCGAAGCCCATTTAGGGCATGTTTTTGAAGATGGACCACAGCCGACTGGTTTACGCTATTGTGTAAACTCGGCATCATTACAACTTAAATCACAAGAAAAAAATGATGAGGAAACCTATCCATGAGTAATATTTATCAGTTTGAAGCTGAACTGTTAGAGGGTGAAGTTAAGCAATTAGCTGATTACAAAGGTAAAGTTTTACTAATTGTAAATACTGCAAGTAAATGTGGTTTTACACCACAATTTGCTGGCCTTGAAAAGCTTTATGAGAAATATAAAGATCAAGGCTTGGAAGTTTTAGGGTTTCCCTGCAACCAGTTTGGTGGGCAAGATCCGGGTAGCAATAAAGAAATCGGTACGTTCTGCCAGCGCAACTATGGGGTTAAATTCCCGATGTTTGCGAAAGTAGATGTAAAAGGACCAGAAGCCCACGTGATTTTTAGATATTTGACACGTGAAGCTAAAGGCATTTTAGGAAGCAGCACGATTAAATGGAACTTTACTAAATTTTTGGTAGGGAAAGATGGCGCAGTGCTTAATCGCTATGCACCTACGACTAAACCAGAAGCATTAGAAGCTGATATTGAAAAAGCATTAGCAAGTTAATGAATTCAATGAGCGCTATTCCTCAAGCATTTGAGTTTTGGCAAGATGGGCGAATGCCTTATGCTGAAGCCAGAAGATCTTGTTTTAGTCGAACATGTTATAAGTCTCATAGTCATCCAACATTTTCTATTGGAGCTATAGATGAAGGGAATAGCGTTTTTCAAAGTTCATTTGGTACAGCACAAAAGATTTCTGCAGGTACCTTAGTCATTGTACCTGCCCACATAGAACATTCTTGTAATCCATTACCTGATCAGGCTTGGAGTTACCAGATGTTGCATATGGATATATCTTGGCTTAATCAATGGTACGCTGAGTTTCAAAAAGAGGGCTTTGATTTAAATTTACCTCAGCATAAACCTCTTATTATTAAAGATGAGTCTTTATATCAAGCTTTTTCTAGTATGAATAAAACTTTATTTGATTCTGAAAAATTGATTATTGAAAAAGAACAGTCGCTTATCTATTGCCTTACTCAGTTGTTACTACCTCATTTTATATTAGAAGAAATACAGAAAACTCAATATTTGTATGAGGATTTCTTGGACTTAATTCATATTATTAAATCATCCGAACGATTTATTTCTCTAGAAGAGCTTGCACAGCAGGTAGGTCTTAGTCGATATGCAATTATTCGTCTATTTAAAGCTAATGTTGGCTTAACGCCCCATGCATTTCAAATTAATTTAAAGATTAATCAAGCCAGAGCTCAATTAAAACAAGGGATTTCGCTTGTGGAGTTGGCAGTAAATTTGGGCTTTAGTGATCAGAGCCATTTTCATAAAGCTTTCAAAGCGCATACTGGAATCACTCCTCGTCAGTTTCAACTTGCAGCCGCGCAATAATTTACAATAAATTATTTTTCTCTATTTTTAAGCTATTCCATACAGTTTTAAAGATGAAATCGTTATGGAAGTTTTTTTTGTTATCGCCTTTACCCACTTTTTAGCGTTGCTATCTCCGGGACCTGATTTTTTTCTTATTCTCACCAGTCTTTTGCAAAAGGGTTCGCGCTATACATATGGTGTCATTGCAGGAATTACGTTTGGCAATGCCTTAATCTTAATGGCATGTATGTTCGGATTTATGTTACTTGGAAATTTGAGTACGACCATTCTTTTAGTACTTAAGTGGTTTGGGGCAGGGTATTTGGTTTATTTGAGTTATCTTTGTTTTAAGGCTGCTAGGTCTGGCAACTTAACTTTTGCTACTGAAAAAAATGATTTGATTGATCAAGAGCATCAACATCAGGATAAAGTTAAGAGTTTCATGTTGGGAATACAATCTAGTCTGCTTAATCCCAAAAATATTATGTTTTATAGTAGCTTGATGTTGCTTATTCAGCATCAATTTAGTTTAGTTCAAAAATTACTGATGAGTACGTGGATGACTGGAGTCGTACTTGGTTGGAACTTACTGTTGGTTCGGCTATTGCTTCAAAATCGAGTTCTAGAACAGATTAAACGTTCAGCGATAGGCTTGTATTATTGTTCTAGTCTGGCTTTTATATGTTTTGCAATCTTACTTATTACTTATAGTTAATGTCGGTTGTATAGCCTTCATGCTAAATAATCGTGAAGGCTATACAACTTATCTATGCTTAAAGAATTGCTTTTAAACGCTTAACTACTTCTTCGCATTGCGCTAAATCGGCGACTAAAGCCATACGCACATGATTTTCGCCAGGGTTAGCTTGATCTGTGTCACGAGATAAATAACGACCCGGTAAAACTTTAATATGGGCTTTTTCCATCAACATCTTGGCAAAAGTTTCATCGTTATCGACTTTTAACCAATAATAAAAACCCGCATCTGGCTTTTGTAGAGGTAATAAGTGACCTAGTTCATTTTGGAATAAATCAAACTTTGCACGATATTGCTTACGGTTTTCTTCAACATGGTTTTCATCATTCCATGCTGCAATTGATGCAAGTTGATGTTGAACAGGCATTGCTGCACCATGATAGGTACGGTACTGCAAATATGGTTTTAATAATTCTGCATCACCCGCTACAAAACCTGAGCGTAAACCCGGTAAGTTTGAGCGTTTAGAAAGTGAATGAAATACGACACAGTTTTTATAGTCATCACGACCAAGTTCTGCACATACTTCTAATAAACCAGTAGGTGCTTGCTCGAACCAAAGTTCTGAATAGCATTCGTCAGAAGCAATAACAAAATTATATTGATCAGATAAGGCAATTAACTTTTTGAATTGTTCTTTAGAAAGCACAGTACCAGTTGGGTTGCCCGGCGTACATACAAAAAGAAGGGCAGTTTTTTCCCATACTTCTGCGGGTACAGCATCAAAATCGCCTAAGTAACCATTTTCTTCGGTGCAATTAATGAAGTATGGTTTTGCGCCGGCAAGTAGGGCGGCACCTTCATAAATTTGATAAAACGGATTCGGCATTACCACATACGGTGCGTCTTCACGGTTAATGAGCGCCTGAACAAATGAGAAAATCCCTTCACGCGTACCAGATACTGGCAAAATGTGGTTTTCAGCACTAATGCTATTAAGTTTAAAGCGCTTAGTGAGCCAGTCTGCAATACTTTGGCGAAGTTCAGGTAAGCCTTTGCTGTTTGGATAAGTTGAGAGGTGATTGAAGTTGTCAATAATTGCCTGTTTAACAAACTCTGGTGCTGGGTGCTTTGGTTCACCAATTGATAGAGGAATCAAGGGAAGGTTAGCAGGAGTAGTATCCTTAAAAAGCTGGTTTAACTTTTCAAATGGATATGGGTGCAATAACGACAAGCTAGAGTTCATTAAACAATTACCAATTAGTTGAGTTTCAGTGCTGACAAATTTGATTAGATGCTTCATCTAATGCAGCTTTAAGCTTTTCCGAGAAGAGTTTAACCTCTTCATTATTTAACGGTTTTCCATCTTTTTTCGTGACAAAGAAAATATCTTCTGCACGTTCACCTAAAGTTGCAATTCTAGCTGAATGGATGTCTAAACCTTGCATCATAAATAAGCCACCTACACGTGCAAGTAGGCCAGGGTGATCGAGTGTTGAAATTTCAACCATGTTTTGCTGTAACGCTTCATTCAATGTTACGTCAACTGTATTTTCAATATCGAAATGACGTAGTTGACGTGGAATACGGCGTTGCATAAGTCCCGGATATTGGTCTGGCTGACTAAGCGCCTTCACCAATGCAGTTTTAACTGTTTCTTCGCGTTCAGGATCGGTTAGCAATGTACCAAAGCGATCGAGAACAACATAGGTGTCTAAGCTAAATGCGGTACTTGCTGTGATAATTTTTGCATCCTGAACGTCTAAGTTCATGCGGTCCAAAACTGCCACAGTCGTTGCAAAAAGGTTGGGTTGGTCACGCGTGTATATAAAGATTTGCACGGCATCTTGGGCAGCTTTACGATGAGCACGCAACAGTACTAATGGCTCTGGATTATCGCCGTGTTTCAAAATTGCTTGAGTGTGCCATGCAATTTCATCTGCCGATTCTTTAATGAAGTATTCATCGCCCAGTTCTTGCCATACTTTTTCAACGTCTGCCAATGAGAAATTATTCACCAGTAATTCACTTGCTGCAAATTTGGTGTCTTCAATTAGCATTTGATAGTCAACAGGACGGCTTAAACCTGTACGAATGACATCACGGGCATGCGTATAAAGTTGACGCATAAGCGACGCACGCCATGTGTTCCACAGTTTTGGATTTGTCGCATTAATATCTGCGACTGTTAAAGTATATAGATAATCAAGATGTTCCATATCGCCAAGTTTTTCGGCAAAATCTTTAACAACATCTGGATCGGAAATATCCTTTTTCTGAGCTGTTAGCGACATGAGCAAATGGTTGTGAATGAGCCATGCAATTAATTTACATTCACGCTCTGTAAAGCCGTGTGCACGTCCAAACTCAATCGCATCTTCTGCACCAAGTTCACTATGGTCTCCACCGCGGCCTTTAGCAATGTCATGAAATAATGCAGCAATAAACACAATATCTTGACGTGCAAGACGCTGGAAAACAGAACTTACAACAGGGAACTCTTTAGCAAATTCTGGTTCTTTAAAACGGTTTAAATTGCGCAGTAATAATAATGTGTGAGCATCGACTGTATAGATATGGAATAGGTCATATTGCATGAGACCCATAATTTGACCAAAGGCTGGAATATAGTTTCCTAAAACACCATATCGTTTCATCGCTACCAAAGTATCGTATAGACGATAAGGTGAGCGAATAATCGACATAAATAGGGCTTGATGCTCAGGATTATCTCGAAAATTTTGGTTAATACGTTTTGCAGCAAGAATAAGTAAACGTAAAGTACGAGCGCGAATACCTTCAATATCTGGTCGATTAGCCAAAATATAGAATAGTTCTAAAATAGCACTTGGATGTTCTGCGAAGATTTTGTGGTGCTGTACGGCAAGTTTATTGTCGACAATCTTAAAGTGGTCATTAACGACTTCAATTTTACGTTCGTAATTTGGTAAACGCGGAGTAATAACTGATTCGCTAAAATAGGCCAATAACATTTCATTAAGTGTTGAAACCTGTTGAGCTGTACGGTAGTAGCGTTTCATGAACTGCTCAACACCGTAGTTTACAGGCTGACCTTCTTGACGAGCGTAACCAAATTGAGCCGCAATTTCTCGTTGATGATCGAACAGAAGACGGTTTTCATCACGCTTCGCTAAACGATGTAAATGGTGACGAATTTCCCAAAGAAAACTTTCAGCTTCTTCTAAAACGTTTAATTCGAATTCTGAAATAAAGCCTAAATGAACTAAGTCATAAATGCGGTTTACGCGGAAATGACGCTTAGCAATCCAGCCAATCTGGTTAATATCACGAATACCGCCAGGCGCATTTTTAATGTCGGGTTCTAAGTTGCTTTCAGTATTGTTGTGTTGATGGTAACGCTTAGCTTGTTCAGCCATTTTTGCATCAAAAAAGGTTTTGTCTGTCCACGTTTGCGAAACAATACGACGCGGCCATTTTGCAAGTTGACTATTACCGGTAATTAAACGAGCTTCGATGAGTGTAGTTGCAACAGTTAAATCGGTAGCAGCTTGTTCAACACAACTTTGAATGGTGCGAACGCTAATACCGGGTTTGAAATTGCCAACATCCCATAAAGAGGAAATGAATGTAGAAATGCGTTTTTCATTTTCTTCGTTAATTTCATGTTCCGATAAAATCATGATATCAACATCGGAATAGGGCAACATTTCACGGCGCCCATAACCACCTACAGCAAAAAGACCTAGCCCTGTCTGATCAAGTTCAGCATGTTTCCATAAAAAGATCAGTGCTTCGTCAACGAGGTCTGAGCGTGCTTTAATGACTTCCCGAATAGATTGCCCATTTTCATATGAATCCTGCAATTGCTTTTCTACATCCGTTCGCCATTGATTAATGGCTTTAATATCATGATGGCTTGTAACGTAGTTCAGCAATGGCGATGTATTGATCATGAAAATGGGTCTACCAAAAAGTAAATATTAAGAGTTGGTTTTTACGCTTACTTGATCAGCGGTTTCTTTCGCTAAAGTACGAGCAAGATCAGTATTTTCTGCACGAGCAGTTGCCACACCCATACGACGTCGTTTGAAACCTTCTGGTTTACCAAACAGGCGTAAATCGGTATTTGGGTTAGCTAATGCCGTATTTAAGCCGCTGTAGCTTAAATTGTTGGCATCGACCCCAGCATAAATAACTGCACTAGCCGCAACACTATGGCGAGCTGTATTTACTGGCAATCCTAAAATTGCACGAGCATGCAGTTCAAATTCACTTTGAAATTGTGACGCTAGAGTAACTAGACCAGTATCATGTGGGCGAGGCGAAACTTCACTAAACCAGACCTTGTCGCCTTTAATAAACAGCTCTACACCAAAAATACCACAACCGCCCAGTGCTGTTGTCACTTTATTTGCAATACGTTTTGCTTCTTCAAGTGCAGCTGCAGTCATTGGTTGAGGCTGCCAGCTTTCTACATAATCACCTGCATCTTGACGGTGACCAATTGGGTCACAGTAGTGAGTTTCGATTTCGCCAGTTTCAGGATTTTTAGCACGAACGGTAAGTAATGTAATTTCAAAATCAAAATCAATTTGAGATTCAATGATGACTGTACCTTGGTTAACACGACCACCTTGCATGGCGTATTGCCAAGCCGCATCGACTTCATCGAAACTTTTTACACGAGACTGACCTTTACCTGAAGATGACATTACTGGTTTTACAAAGTTTGGATAACCAATGTCATCAGAAGCAGCGCGGAAGCTTTCTAGTGAGTCAGCAAAGCGGTAAGCAGAAGTAGGTAAACCAAGTTCTTCAGCCGCAAGACGACGAATGCCTTCACGGTTCATGGTCAGGTTTACAGCTTTAGCGGAAGGAATAACAGTTGCAGTTTGACTCGCTTCAATTTCAAGCAAAACTTCTGTAGCGATGGCTTCAATTTCTGGAACAATTAAATTCGGTTTAATTTTCTCAATGAGCTGTTTTAACTCAGTTGGATTAGCCATATTTAACACATAAGAAAAATGTGCAACTTGCATGGCTGGCGCATGATCATAACGGTCGGCTGCATGTACTTCAACACCAAGGCGTTGTAAAGAAATTACAACTTCTTTGCCAAGCTCTCCTGAACCTAACAATAAAACTTTAAATGCAGAAGATTGAAGGGGGGTACCGAGTGTCACGCTCATGCGAATCATCCTGACAAAATTATTTTTTTAAGCATAGCAGAACTTATGAGGGAGTTAAGCTTTATCACACATAAAAAAATTAATTTTGTCGGACAATTAAGATGTGACTTTTTTAGATATTAACTTGATAGTTTAAAAGTAACTCATCTGCATTTTTGCCGCGAATACCCCAATTTTCTTTAGGGGTTTCAAAAATCGTAATTTCAATATCTTGCGGAGCTATTTTGCATTGTTGTTCAATATTGCGAAATAAAGTTTGAATGAGTTGTTTCTTAGTAGCCGCGCTACGTCCTGCAAACATTGAGAGTTCGATAATAATGTAGTGTTGGCTGCGGTCAGAAGGATAGATAAAATTTCCAGGCTTAAGACTGATAAAACGCTGAAATCTTTTCTCGATAGGATATTTCAATTCTTCAATGAGCGCTTGATGGATTGCATGAGAAAGTAATTCTCGATACTGCATAATCGTTTGTTCATTTGCGTAAATTTTAACTTGTGACATTTTTATCTCTATTAAGTAGGTAAGATTATCTTTTTAATCAATTCAAAAATTAGATTTTTACGCCAGAAGTTTCAATCTTAAAGGCTTCTGGCTAGGTTTTATTTTATATAAGGAAGATCAGTTTATCTATTTATAAAGGTAAATAAGTATAGATCAGACCATAAACAATTGCGGCAGTTAACGTTGCCGGAACAATTTTCTTAAATTTAAAATAAAGACCTGCTAGCACTAAAAAACCGATAAGCATGGCTAAGCTTTTATCTGGATTCTCAAGAAGTGGCGGAAGAGTGGCAACAATAAGCATGGCGCTAATTGCTGATATACCAATGCTTCCCAAAGCAATTTTTAGCCAGACTGAACCACGTCTTTGCTGTGTCCCTTGTAGCTTTTGTATAACAAAGAATGGTCCAAAACGTGAGGCAAAATTGGCAATACCAACAATGATACCAACCAGAATAATCTCTAGATTCATTTTAAACTTCGACCTCTTCTTGTTGTTTCAGCACATAATGTTTAAACAAGCCGGCTAAAATGCCTGAAAGAATACCAATAAAAATAGCCGCAGATAGGTTAATCCAATAGCAGGACAACGCTGAAACAACCAAAGATACAGCAACTACAAGACTATGCTTTCGCTCAAATGCTGCTAATAAAAAACTTAAGAATAAAGCAGGCAATAAGAAGTCTAAGGCTGCTTGTAAAAACTTTGGAAGATGAGACACTTGATCTGCAAATAATCCCCCTAACAATGAGCCAGTTGCCCAAGCCATCCAACTAAATAGACTCAAGCCTAACATCCAAGACTCGGACCATTGTTGTCTACGCTGTGAAAGTTGGATCATTCCACTTGCAAAAACTTCATCGGTTAAGCCCCAAGCCCATACCGCCGTTTTTTTTAGATTTAATTTGTTTGGAATCAGGTTATATAAAGCTGGTCCATAAAGCACATGGCGAATATCCAGTGCAATGACTGTTAATGCAGTTAACCAGATAGATGAACCACTGGCTAAAAGTGCGACAACTAAGAACTGGCTGGCTCCAGCATACATTGAACAAGATAGAAAAAATGCTTCCCATGGTGTAAAACCAAACTGAGATGCAGAAACGCCAAAGGCAAAAGAAACGGGTAAATAGGTGAGTACGATAGCTTGGCTATCTTTGGCGCCTTGCCAAAAAGTTGCCGTTTGGGCAGGCATCAATTGTTGTTCGGACACAATACACCTTGGCAATAAACCAAATGATAAAAATACTTGAAAGATTGAGTATTGTAGCCGAATTTAATAGCATAGTGCCGAAATGTTTAATCGGCAGTTTGCTATGTTCAACGCAAAGATTCGTTTAGTTTATATCGCCATGTTGAGTGCAGGTATTTTTACATTGCAGGGCTGTGACAATGGTAATCATGAGGCAGAAAAAAAAGTAGAAATTAAGCCAGCACCTAAACTGACCAATGACGCAACTGTTTATGCTCAAAAAGCATGGACATTGATTAATACGGTTGAGCATTTGGTTTATGAAAAGCAGTTGAGCCAAATCGATGACAAAGTTCGTAAACCTTTACGTCAATTGAGTACGGACTGGCGCATTAATGTGAAAATGACTGATTCCGTGACAGAAGGGAAATATGCCCTTTGTCGTAAAGCCCTGACAAGTTTAGATGTGTGGGCTCGTGAAACGCTTGAAAATAATGATTCAGTTGCTAAGAAACAAGCAGACTATGAGCGAGATAAAGCGCAATGTAAGGATGCGATCAATACGCCGAATCTTGGAAACACATCTCCAAAATAAAATTTATAAATATAAAAAAGCGAGATGATTAATCTCGCTTTTTTGCTTTTAAAACGATAATGAGTGAATGTTAATTACGGCTTTGTCGCAGCTTTAGCTGTGTTTGCTGTTTTCACTGCATCTTGTTTCATTTGATGAGTCATTTGCTGTGATTCATGTTGAGCATGCGTAGATTTCATCATTGCTTCATGCTTTTGTTCAGTCATATCTTTTTTAACATCTTGTTTTGCTTTTACTGCTTCTTTTTTAGCAGTTGCTTTGCCGTGTGCAGCAACACATTTTCCGCCTTTATGATTTGGCCCTGTACCACCTTGTAATTGAGTTCCTTTTGGACATGCAAATGCCGAAACACTTAACATAGCCAATACGCCAGCTGTAAGAATTGTTGATAATTTTTTCATGTTAATCAGCGCCTTGTTGAGTATTATTGCTCAGCTTGAGTGTAAAATGAAAATATCTGCTTTAAAACATTTATTTTGTGAAATAGAGTTTGAACAATGTGTTGTTTTGCAGCGTTATCTATTTTTTTAATTTGGTTTTAAGTTTTTATCATATAGCTGGTTGTGCAAAGACTAGGAATGGACTTGAGCAACTACTTTCAATTTCTCAATATCTAGAATCTCAATTTTTCTAAAAGCAATTTTGATGATTTTCTGTTTTTCAAGCAGACTCAGCTCATGGTTGATCGTCTGTCTAGATGTGGTCAGCATATTTGCCAATTGTTCTTGAGAAATATGGATGTGATGATCTTGAATAAGAGTATGATTTCCATATCCTTCTAAAATAAATAGAAGACGTTGAGCAAGCCTTTGAGAAATACTGCGTGTTTGGATAGCAATCTGTTCTAAGAAAACGTACCTGAGTTTTTGGCTGGTTAAACGAGCAAAGTAATACCAGTAATATGGATTGTCTTTGAGTAATTCATTTAATGGTTTTGCAGGAATATGCAGAACGGTACTTTTTTTCAAAGAAATCGCATCGTGCGAACGTGGTTCATGATCAATCAGCGATATTTCACCAAACCACATAATTGGCTCAGCAATTGCAGAAAGAGCTTCATTACCATTTACATCGACATAACCTAAGCTAATTGAGCCTTCAAGCACAGTATAAATGCCATCAAATACATCTTGGGCACGGAACACATAATTGTTTTTTTCAAAGGTTCTTTGCTTACCATGCTCTAGAATAAAGTTTTGGAATGCTTCTGGAAGCAAACTAAACCATGTATTTTCTCTTAGTCGATTAATATAAATAAGATCCAATATCAGCCCATCCATGAAAAAATCATTACTTTGTCAAATAGCTGACAACTTTAAGTTTTCCTTATTTGTACAGTATGACTATAGATAGATGAATAGGGAACAACTCATGTCAAATCTGGAGCAACAGCTTAGCAAATATGCAGCTTACCACTTAAATCATAAAAATATTTTGACGCATTTTATCGGTATTCCGCTCATCGTGTTTTCAATTTTATGTTTAACTGCGAGAGCTGGAGTCGATATTGGCAGTTTTAAACTAACTTTAGCCATTGTGTTGATTGCAGCTAGTACGATCTATTATTTCATTTTAGATAAAGTTTTTGGCGTAATTATGCTGATTCTTTTAGCCGCCGTGTATCCACTGGCGAGCCAAATTGCCCAGTTATCTTTGGGGCAATGGTTAGCAGCAAGTATTGGATTCTTTGTGGTGGGTTGGGTCTTTCAGTTTGTTGGGCATTATTTCGAAAAGAAAAAACCAGCTTTTGTTGATGATGTGATTGGACTCGCCATAGGGCCGTTATTTGTATTGGCAGAATTTATATTTATGCTAGGTTTTAGAAAGCCTTTGCATGCGCGTATTTTACAAGAGGCGCGCATTAAACGAGAGGCGATGGATTTAAGTCATTAAACATAAAAAAGCCCCAATATGATGGGGCTTTTTTATGAGCTTTAACTTAAACGTTAAAACGGAAGTGCATTACATCGCCATCTTGAACAACGTAAGTTTTACCTTCTAAACGCCATTTACCAGCTTCTTTAGCGCCGTTTTCACCGTTGTATTGTACAAAGTCGTCATATGCAACAACTTCAGCACGGATAAAGCCTTTTTCGAAGTCAGTATGAATCACACCAGCTGCTTGAGGAGCGGTTGCGCCAACTTTTACTGTCCATGCACGAACTTCTTGTACACCAGCAGTGAAATAAGTCTGTAAACCTAAAAGCGCATAACCTGCACGAATAACCACATTTAAGCCTGGTTCTTCCATGCCCATTGCTTCTAAAAACTCAGCACGATCTTCATCTTCTAATAATGAAATTTCAGCTTCGATCTGGTTGCAAAGAGGAACAACAATTGCGTTTTCTTCCGCAGCTAGTTTTTTTACTGCATCTAAATGCGGGTTATTTTCAAAACCATCTTCTGCAACGTTTGCAATATACATGGTTGGTTTTAAAGTCATTAAACCAAAACCACGAACTAATTTACGTTCGTCATCAGACAAATCAGCCGCGCGAGCTGGTTTACCTTCGTCAAGTAACGGTTGGATTTTCTCTAAAACTGCTTTAGTTGCTACAGCTTCTTTGTCGCCGCCTTTAGCAACTTTAGTTAAACGTAAAATTGCTTTAGCAACAGTTTCAAGGTCTGCAAGCGCAAGTTCAGTATTAATAGTTGCGATGTCGTCTAATGGATCAATTTTACCATTTACGTGAATTACGTTTTCATCTTCGAAACAACGTACAACATGAGCGATTGCATCAGTTTCACGAATGTTAGCAAGGAATTGGTTACCTAAGCCTTCACCTTTTGATGCACCAGCAACAAGACCTGCAATGTCCACAAATTCCATTGTAGTTGGCAAAATACGTTGTGGTTTAACAATCGCAGCAAGTTTGTCTAAACGTGGATCCGGTACAGGAACAATGCCTGTGTTTGGTTCAATGGTACAGAAAGGGAAGTTTTCCGCTGCAATCGCTGCTTTCGTTAATGCATTGAAAAGGGTAGATTTCCCTACGTTTGGCAGACCAACAATACCGCAATTAAAACCCATGAAAACCACTCACAAATGTGTAAATTAAAAATTGTCGCTGATTTTACATGAAAGCCATGACAAAGTCATGGCTAGAGCAGGGTTGTATTGCTTTTAAACTTTACGTTTATCAAGTTGCTGGGCTAATGCATCGCCAGTTGCTTGTACTAACATGACTAAAACAATGAGCACAAAAATTACAGCCAACATAATTTGCATATCAAAACGTTGATAACCATATCTATATGCAATGTCTCCTAGGCCACCTGCACCAATAGCACCAGCAATCGCAGAGGAGTTAATCATAGTCACAATAGTCACGGTAAAGCCTGCCACAATACCCGGCAAAGCCTCTGGTAAAAGCACGTGCCAAATAATTTGTTTACGGTTACAACCCATGGCTTGTGCAGCTTCAATTAAGCCTTGATCGACTTCACGTAAGCTGACTTCTGCAATACGAGCAAAGAAGGGAATTGCCGCAATCGTCAATGGAACAACGGCTGCCCAAACGCCATAACTTGTACCTACAATCCAGCGAGTAAGCGGAATAAGTGCAACCATTAAAATAAGAAAGGGCACAGAACGAGTAATATTAATGACCCAACCCAAAGCCTGATTAATCTTTTGTGACGGATGAATGCCATGCTCAGAAGTGCTAACTAAAACAACAGCAATAGGTAAGCCAATTAAAAAAGCAATAAATGCAGATGCACCTACCATGAGTAAGGTATCTACGGTTCCAGTAATTAATAAATCAATGAGCTGGTCGTGCATAGCCAAGTACCTCAAATTGTGCAATTGCAGTTGATGCGTCTTGTCGTATAGATGAAAGATCAATTTCTACGTTAGGAATACCGATTAAAAGAGAACCAATAATGTGCCCTTGAATGGTATCGACCTGACTTTGATATAAATTGACGGGTGCTTTAAATCTAGCAAGTAGTTCTTGAATATCGGGTACTTGATGTGCTTCAGCTTCATATTTCAGTTTTACAATAATATGAGTCGAATCTTCATCGGGAAGTGGAGTGATTTTAAATGGCAGAGTGATCTGCTCAAGGTTCAACAATTCTTGAGTAATTTGTTGTTCTGGTCGTGAAAATACAGACCAGACTTGCCCAGCCTCGACAATTTCACCTTGGTCAATCACCACGACTTGATCACAAATTTCTCGAATGACCTGCATTTCGTGAGTGATGAGTACAATCGTTAGACCAAGTTCCTGATTAATCTTTTTAAGTAAAGCCAAAATAGTGGCAGTACTTTCTGGGTCAAGTGCTGAGGTTGCTTCATCACACAGTAAAATTTCAGGGTGGTGAACAAGTGCGCGTGCAATACCGACACGTTGCTTTTGTCCGCCTGAAAGTTGTGATGGATAATGACTAGACTTATCTGCAAGGCCTACTAGTGCTAGAACTTCATTTACACGTTGATCGATATCTGCTTTGTTGTAATTGGAAACTTTTAAGGGTAATGCCACATTTTCCCAGACCGTTTTTGCAGACATCAAATTGAAATGTTGAAAAATCATTCCAATTCGTTGGCGAGTTTGAATAAGCTCGGCATGACTCAATTCAGCAATGTTTTGTTGATGAATATGAATACTGCCTGTATTTACTTTTTCTAAGCCATTTAAAGTGCGGAGTAGGGAAGATTTTCCTGCACCACTTTTACCAATAATGCCTAAAATCTTACCTTGAGGAATATCAAGGTTAATCTCTTTTAAAGCATGCAGTTTTTGACCCTGCGATTGGTAAAACTTATTTAAACCACGAATTTTGATATGAGGTAGAGAAAAATCAACTTGTGATCCAAAACTCACCATTGTCATTCTCCTTATTTCCAGCCTTGAAACCACATACCTTGGCCAAAGTCTTTATCCAGAATATCTTGTGCTTGTTTTGAGTTCTGGAATGCTTTAACAAAGGTTGCAAGTTTTTGGTTTTTATCTTGGTAATCGCGACGGGTCACAAACAAAATTGCATATTTTTTATCGATTGGATCTAAAAATAATGCGCTATGTGGGTCGGTTACCTTTGCCATTTTTAAGTAGTGAGGGAAGCCGAAAATTAAATCGACATCGTTATATGCATGTGCTGTTTGAGGACCTTCAACTTCAACAAAGCTCAGCTGTTTGGGATTAGCAATAATGTCTTGAGTAGTTGAAAGTTCATTATTAATGTCTTTAAGCTGAATTAAACCTGCACGCTGCAATAAAATTAAAGCGCGAGCTAAATTGACGGGATCGTTTGGAATAGCAACACGTGCATTTGAAGGTAAGTCTTTAAGTGATTTATATTTTTTTGAATATAGACCCACATGACTTCCTGAGCCCACGGCAAATGCATGTAAGTCATAACCCGTTTCTTTAACAGCATTACGTAGAAATACGCTTTGCTGGAAAAAGTTTGCATCAATATCGCCGTTTTGTACGGCAACATTTGGTGCTCGCCAGTCAGAAAATTCAACGAGTTTGACATGAACGCCTTGCTTTTCTACTTCATTGGCAACGCTTTGTAATAACTCAGCATACGGTGGGCTAATGCCAATCGTTAAAACATCATCGGCTTGTTTATTTTTAATATAACGGTAACCGACAAGACCCAGAACTACGATAACAATCGTAATTCCGAGTAACCAAGGCTTATGCTGTTTGAACTGAATCGCCATAATCTTTCCGTTATTACTTCCAGCCAGGGAACCAAAGTTTTGGCCCAATCTCAGCATCTAACACAGCTTTAACTTTTGGCGAGTTTTGATAGATCTCAACAAATTTCTTCAATTTGTCGCCCTTGTCCTGATAGTCGTCACGTACTACAAACAAAATTGCATAACGTTTATTGGTATTGTCATCAAGTAAAAGAGCACTATCTGGATCAGCTGTTTTTGCTAAGCGCAAGTAGTGTGGGTAGCCAAAAGCCAAGTCAACATCATCAATTGCACGAGCCGTTTGCGGTCCTTCAACCTCAATGAATTGCAAGTTTTTAGGGTTTGAAACAACATCTTTAAGTGCAGATAAATGGTTGTTTGAATCTTTAAGCGTAATTAGTTTAGCTTGTTGTAAAAGTAGTAGGGCACGACCTTGGTTCACAGGATCATTTGGAATGACTACACGTGCGTTTTGTGGCAATTCATCAAGGCTTTTATATTTCTTTGAATAAAGTCCCACATGTGATGCTGCACCTACTGCAAATGCTTTTAATTTAAAGCCAGTTTCTTTAATTGCATTGTCTAAGAACGGTTGATGCTGGAAAAAGTTCGCATCAATATCCCCATGATTTAAAGTAATGTTTGGTGTGTTCCAGTCAGAAAACTCAACTAGTTTCACATTTAAACCTTGTTGCTTTGCTTCATCGGCAGCAGCTTGTAAAGTTTTTGCAAATGGTGGACTAATGCCAATCACAAGTTCATTTGAGCCACTTTGACGGTGTTTATTCCAAAAGAATAAAGCAACAAAAAGGACTACAACGACTAAGCCTACGCCTAGCCATTTTTTAGAGGCTGTTTGAGCCATGTCTATCTCCAAATTTAAGCGGTTATTTCTTCAATTGTTGTTAGGTTTTTGCTGTTGTTATAGGGACTACATCGGAATGCTTGAACAGGGTGTTGTTTTGGTAATTGATCACCCCGATTAAAAATTTTGTTCCGCAGTGAACCCGTTTTATATGCAGTTTTATAGCGACCACGTTGTTGTAGCTCAGGAATGACCAAGCGAATAAAGTCGTGGTGAGACTCTGGTGCAACTGTACGTGTCAAATTAAAGCCATCAATATCTGTTTCATCTAAAAGATGAATTAAGTATTCAGCAACTTCTTCGCCACTACCCACGATGAGGGGATAACGACCACCTAAAACATGCTGAGCTTTTAAGTCATTTTTCGTGATTTGTTGCTCTTTAAATTTTTCGGTAATCGAAACAATACTGTTACTTTTTTGGTAAGGAATCGCTTCATCGTCGGCAAATTTACTTAAGTCGATACCAGTTGAACTCGCATAATGCGCGAGGCCTGCTTCAGGGCTTGCATACTGACGATATTCATTAAGTTTTTGTACAGCCAGATCATGTGTTTCGGCAACAACAACGGTTATACCGACAAAGACTTTAATGTCATCTGCTGAACGGCCTTGCTGTTCGGCAAGAGCACGAATCTTTTTCACTTGTTCGCGTATTTTTTCGGGTTTGTCGCCACCAATAAATACACACTCAGCATGACGAGTCGCAAACTGCATACCTTTTGGTGAAGCACCTGCTTGAAATAGTGTCGGGGTGCGTTGCACAGAAGGAGACACCTGAAAAACACCTTCACTCTGATAATATTTTCCGTGGTGGTGAATGGTATGAACTTTAGAAGGGTCTGTAAAAACACGCTGTACTTTATCTTTTTTTACTGCGTCGTTTTCCCATGAACCTTCCCAATACTTGTAGCAAAGTTCTAAAAATTCTTCAGCTTGTTCATAGCGGGCATCGTGGTCTTTTAAACCTTTTTGACCAATTAAGCGTTCCGCACTATCTAGATAACCTGTCACAATATTCCAGCCAATACGACCTTGAGTTAAATGGTCGAGACTCGCAAAGCGGCGGGCAAACTGATATGGATGCTCATAGCTTAAGTTCACAGTGACCCCAAAACTTAAGTTTTGAGTGACTGCCGCCATTGCTGAAATGAGTGTAGATGGGTCATGGCTCGGAAGCTGAATGGACTCTTTTAAAGTCAGATCAATACCATTTTGATAGACGTCATACACACCTGTAATGTCCGCAATAAATAAACCATCAAATAAACCACTTTCTAGAGTTTTGGCTTGTTCTGTCCAATAGCTCAGTTCATTAAAGCGGTGTGACTCATCACGTGGATGTGTCCATAAGCCATGATTGATATGCCCAACACAGTTCATATCAAAAGCATTGAGTAAAATCTCTTTCGCTTTGAAATCTGCCATTACAATGTCCCCCGACGAGGTGGTAGAACACCGTTAAGAACATAGTTCCCAATAAAGTAATATTTCCATCGTGCGGCATCATGCAACGTATGCACACGTGCATTGCGCCAGAAACGGTCTAGACCATCTTGCGACTGACTACCACGGCTTCCAGCAAGTTCAATCAGCTTAGACGATGCTTTTAGTGCAATATCGCTACTATGAGCACGTACTTTGGCCACATCAATTGAAGCTTTTGCAATGCTTTCAGGCGTGGTTTCAATTTTTGCGGCATCAATTGATTGCGCAGCTTGCTTTAATAACACTTCACTTGCCCGTACATCGACAGCAATGCGTCCTAGCTCATAAATCGTTAAAGGATCTTGGTTGGCCGTTTCTACATTTGAATCAATCCATGGGCGGGCTTGATGCACTCTTTGCAAGCTTTCTTCAAAGGCTCCACGTGCAATGCCTACCTCAATTGATGCATGCATAATTTGAGCAAAAGGGCCCACTAAGGTTGGTTGTAAAAATGCAGTATCAAAAGGAATAACATCATCTGCATCGACAAAAACCTGATCAAATTTAACTGTGCCGCTGCCTGTGGTTTTCTGCCCAAAGCCAGACCAGTCATCAACAAGTTTCAATCCTGGTGAACCACTTTTTACAAAGGCTAGATATTCTCGACCTGCATCGTCTAGAACTAAGGTTGGAATACGGTGAGCAAATAAACTTCCTGTGCAGTAAAACTTTTCACCCTGAATGAGATAACCATTTTCATGCGGACGGATATTGGTTTGTTTATGGGTTGAAGTTTTAGTTTTAAACTCAGCAAGTGCATTACCAAAACGAGTGCCATTTAATACTTCGCTATATAAACGTTGTTTTTGAGCTTCTGTACCTGTATTGCGCAAGACTTCTAAAGCGTAAAAATGGTTTTGTGGAATTTGTCCGATTGAACCATCTGCACCACTTAAAAGTGCAATCACTTTAGCAACTGTATGACTTGAAACTTCGGCACCACCATATTGCTTTGGCACTGTAATTGCCCAAAGACC
The DNA here is from genome assembly GCF_016106645.1 of Acinetobacter sp. ACIN00229. Taxonomy (NCBI): domain Bacteria; kingdom Pseudomonadati; phylum Pseudomonadota; class Gammaproteobacteria; order Moraxellales; family Moraxellaceae; genus Acinetobacter; species Acinetobacter sp. ACIN00229. The sequence continues at coordinate 26,724 of NZ_JADWOM010000023.1, read as the reverse complement.
AGATTGGCTCAATGCATCGATTTCGGTATAGGGTAAAATTCGTTTAGAGTCTCGCTCAACTGCGGTTTTTTTAAATTGCTCAGCAAACTGTTTTGCAATTTCTAAAGCTTCAGCATCATTTTGAATAATGTGCGCTTGGCCAGATGCCGATGTTTGTTTAGTTTGAACCGATTGATATGAAGTCATGACAATTTCTCCTTAAATCCAGGCATGGCGGGCAGGGAAATGACCATTAAGGTAATAATTGCCAATGGCATGTAATTTCCAACGAACGGGGTCGTGTAAGGTATGTACACGAGCATTTCGCCAATGTTGATCTAAATTGTGTTGGCTTAAACTTGAACGGCTACCGCCTAGTTCCAGCAATTTTTCAGAGATTTGTAGAGCAGCATCATTGGCATAGACTTTTGCTTCTGCGACCAAAATTGAAGCTTTTGCTACCTGTTCGTCAGTCACAGTTTCAAGTTGATCAAGTTCATCTAAATATTCAGCAGCTTCATCAAGCAGTAAAATTGCAGCATCGAGTAAAATATTTAACTTACCTACTTCTTGCAGGGTGTAATGTTCAAAGCTGGCTTTTTCAACCTTTGCATCAATAATTGGACGTGCTTTATGAATAGTCGATAACGTATCGTCAAAAGCGGCTTCTGCAATCCCCACATCAATGGCAACTTGTAATAACTGAGAATAAGCACCGCGATAAGTAGGGGCTTTAGTTAATAAGCGTTCATCAAAAATGAGTTCTGGATTAACTTCAACTTGATTTAATTTAACTGTACCACTCGCTGTAGTACGTTGACCAAATCCATTCCAGTCATTAATGACTTCAATACCTTGAGCTTCTCGATTCACAATAACTAAAACCACATGACCTTCAGGATGAACCGCTTTAATTGCGAGCCAATGCGCAAAACTTGTACCTGTCGAATAAAACTTTTCGCCGTTTAAAATATATTTACCATTTTCAATGGTGAGTGTGGTTTTTAATGTTTTTGAGTCATGTGTATTACGTTCTGGCCCACCGTTAGCAAGACGTTTGCCTGCCAATATTTCTGAAAAGATAAATTGTTTTTGTTGTTCTGTGCCCATAATTTCGATCAGGTTTAAAAGGCTAATCTGATTTTGTGGAATCTGACCAACGTTCGCATCACCTTTACTTAAAATACGGAAAACTTGAGCGAGTGTTTTATTGGAAACAAAAGCTCCGCCATATTTTTTTGCAATTCGAATTCCGCCTAAGCCTTTTTGGCTAAAGCTTTCGATTTGCTCATGCGGTAATAAGCGTTGTTGATCACGTGTATTACGACCCTCTAAAGCATAATCAGCCACTTGATAAGCAGCATTAATGGCTTGTTGATCATTTTGAATGATTTGGACGTATGCCGTCGTTTTAGATAGAGAATTAGACATAATGACACCTTGTATTGCTGTCATTACCTTACAAAAGAAATATTTTTCCACTAAACGAGGACTTATGCTCAGCTTATGAAATAAAGTGCAAAGCATTTTTTTTGATTTTTAATTGAGAAATAAAGATATTAAAAGTTTTTATAAATCAATAAATTATCTGTTTTATGCGAAAAATTGATAATAGAATTAGTTTTAATATGAAAAAGAGCAATAAGTACGGTAAAAAAAGATATAAAAAAATAGACCTAACTGTCAGCAAAAAATGAGCACAATATCCATTGTTTTAAATAAAAATAGCTTCTAAAGTATCTACTTACCATCGACCATTTTTGTACAAATAGTCAAATAAAAATAAACGTGGAGATTTTATGCGGGTTTTGTATCAGTTTCCTTTGTCCCATTATTGTGAAAAAGCTCGCTGGTTGTTAGACCATAAAGAACTTGATTATGTGGCTCATAACTTAATTCCAGGGTTTCATCGTGCTTTTGCACAACTCAAAACAGGCCAAAATTTATTGCCAATTTTGAAAGATGACCATCAATGGATTGCTGAATCAACCAAGATTGCACTTTATCTGGATGATACCTACCCAGAACATGCGCTTTTGCGTCGTGATGAGCAACTTAGACAACAAACTCTTAAAATTGATAGTTTAGCTGATGAGCTTGGTATACATGTGCGTCGTTGGGCTTTAGCTCATACGTTGGCACAAGGAGACCATGCTCTAGAAATTATGATGGGTGAACAAGGCTATTTACGTCAGTTTGAAAAAATATCGAAACCTTTTCTCAAAACACTCGTAAAGAAGAACTATAAACTTGAAGAGGAGTTGGTGGGTCAGTCCAAAGAGCAGATGGACAAACTCATAAATGAATTAAACCGCTATCTAATAGAAAATCAAGCGCGCTACATGGTGGGTGATCGCTTAAGTCTTGCTGATATTTCTGTGTGTTCGATGCTTGCACCATTGTTAGAGGTGAAGGGTACGCCATGGGAGCGTGAAGAAGCAGAAGAAGTTTCTGAGGAATGGAGCAACTATCAAAAATATTTGCTTGATTTACCTCTAGGCCAATATGTTTTAAGAATATATCAAACCGAAAGAAACGCACGCGTAGATTGGCGAGGAATTTAAACTTTATAAAAAGCCCTGATTTTTCTCAGGGCTTTTTTGTAATATTTCTAAGTTCAGTCATTAACTTAAATATTACTATCAATTTTATAAATGATTTTTATTAAACCATTTGCATATATTATTTTACTCCTGCAACTTCTTTATTTAGTTCATTATTCAAACTTATTCTAAATACTTAATAATTTTAATTTTTATAATTTTTTGCAAAATCCTATTTTTCTAAAAACAGTTTTTAGCTGAAGTTAAGCCACTTTATTGTGCATGTGTTTACATTGTAATCAATAATTGCCACATTTAAGTGTAAATAGATGAGCTTAATAATAGACAGAAGATTAAAACATAGATTAAAGTAGAAACATGTTAGCAGTTTTAAAGGTATTAACTCTGCAAAACAGACTGAATAAAATAAGTGAAGCAAATGGATGTGTCCTACTTGGAAAAGTTGGCGCGATAATTGCAATTTAATAATAAATCACTCTATTGCTCTATATGAATGATTCTATAGATAAATAGAGAGAATGATCATCAAGGAGTTCTTATGAAACGTTCTGCAACCTCTCTCATTATTTCAACATTTATGCTTTGTACGGTTGGTGCTACTTCTCAAATTCAGGCAGCAGATACATTAGCTAAAATTAAAAGCAGCGGAAAAATCGTTATTGGCCACCGAGAATCTTCTGACCCAATTTCATATGTTGTTGCAGGTAAACCAGTAGGTTATGCAGTCGATATCTGTAACCAGTTTGCAAATGACATTAAAAAAGAATTGAAAATGCCTGGGCTAAAAGTTGAATACAAGGCAGTAACTTCATCAACACGTATTCCTGAACTTTTAGCAGGCAATATCGATATGGAATGTGGTACGACCACAAACTCTAAGCAACGGCAAGAACAAGTGGGTTTCTCAACTAACTATTATGCAACAGAAGTACGTATGGCAGTTAAAGCCAACTCTGGCATTAAGAGTTTGGCAGATTTAAACGGCAAGGCGGTTGTAACAACTCAAGGCACAACATCTGATAAATACATTAAGATGAATGAAAAGGGTCAGTCAATTAATGTCCAAAATATTTATGGTAAAGATCATGCAGACTCTTTTGCCATGATGGCATCTGGCCGTGCTGCCGCATTTGTAATGGATGATAATATTTTAGCTGGTTTGGTTGCCAAGTCTTCTACACCTAAGGCATTTGCAATTGTAGGGCCAGTACTTTCATCTGAACCTTACGGTATTATGCTTGCTAAAGATGATCCAAAATTTAAAGCGATTGCAGACCGTACTGTAAATAATTTATGGAAAACTGGTCAAATGGACGCTTTATATAAGAAGTGGTTCTTATCGCCAATTCCACCAAAAAATACAAATTTGAACATGCCACAAAGTTCATCTTATAAAAAACTAAAAGCTCACCCAACAGATGCAGGGATCTAACAAGATCTTTTTGTCCTAAATTTACTTAAGCAAGTGAGACTCACTTGCTTAAGCGGTCTATTTTCCTAAAGATATTCATTTAAGGGGCAAACATGTCAGTCGGCTCGCTAAACTGGACTATATTCTGTGCGGAGTCTAATGAATATGGTGTCGATAAAGCCGCATGGGCAGAATCAGTCTGTAGAGCAATTGGTAGTACAAGCTACAATGCTCATGCTGAAGCGCCCACATGGTTACAAATGTTAGGTTCAGGCGTCTTTACTATGGTTTGGACAGCTGTTATAGCCTTTCTTATCGCATTTTTATTAGGTTCTCTCCTAGGGGTAATTCGTACATTACCTAACAAACCTCTCGCATTTATTGGCAATTGTTACGTTGAAATCTTCCGTAATATTCCACTTATTGTACAGCTATTCTTCTGGGCATTTGTTTTTCCGGAGTTTTTACCGGACAGCTTAAGTGCAGGTAGTGGGGACGTTGTTGCAGGTGGATGGTGGAAAAATATTTTAAATCAGCAACCTGCAGTTATTGGTGTTTTTGCATTAGGTCTTTACACTGCTGCACGTGTATCTGAACACATACGTGCCGGTATTAATACTGTTTCTCGTGGACAAAAGTTTGCAGCTTCTGCAATGGGTTTTACCACTGCACAAAGCTATCGTTATGTTATTTTACCTGTTGCATATCGTACAGTGTGGCCAACGATTACTTCTGAAGCAATGAACGTTTTCAAGAACTCGGCAGTTCTATATGCTTTGAGTGTTTTGAACTTCTTCGCTTATACAAAAACCATGCGGGAAGAAACTTCTCAGGACATCATTATTCTTATTCTCTCTACACCTGTTTATTTAATTATTACTTATAGTATTAAATTTATCATGGCATGGATTGAGAAACGAATGGCTGTGCCTGGCTTAGGCTCAGGAGGGAAGTAATTATGGATTTTTCTTTATTACATAACCCTGACGTGATCGCGGCACTCAAAGAAGGTTTCATTTTTACCCTGACCGTGACTGTATTGGCGATGATGGGCGGTATCCTAATCGGAACCCCATTGGCAATGATGCGTTTATCAAACAATGCCATCGCAAGTAATTTCGCAAAATTTTATGTCGATCTGTTTCGTGGTATTCCACTGATTCAGGTAATCTTTATTTTCTACTTTCTGTTGCCAAAAATATTTGAGTTTCAATCTGATACGTATTGGGGGCCATTGTTTTCAAGTGTTGTGACTTTTGCTATTTTTGAAGCTGCATTTTTCTCGGAAATTGTACGTTCCGGAATTCAGTCTATTTCAAGAGGTCAGGTCAATGCAGGCTACGCGCTAGGTTTTACCTATGGTCAATCAATGCGCTACGTGGTTTTACCTCAAGCCTTTCGTAACATGCTCCCAGTATTGTTAACTCAAACAATTATTTTATTTCAGGATATCTCATTAGTATATGTGATTAGTGCACCAGACTTTTTAGGTCGTGCAGATACACTGGCTAATACATATGGTCCTGAAACCAAAGCAACATTCTATTTAATCGTCGCTGTAGTTTACTTCTGTAGTTCGTTTGTGCTGTCGCAATTAGTCAAACGCTTACAGCAAAAAATTGCCATCATTCGCTAATTGGAGATTTTAAATGCCAATGATAGACATCCAACATATCTCTAAATGGTATGGTGATTTTCAGGTTTTAACAGATTGCACGACGAGTATTGAAAAAGGTGATGTCGTTGTTGTTTGCGGACCGTCTGGTTCAGGAAAATCAACACTCATTAAAACAGTAAATGCGTTAGAACCATTTCAACAAGGTGATATTATTGTTGATGGAGTTTCTCTGAAAGATCCAAAAACGGATCTTGCTAAATTCCGGTCACGAGTAGGAATGGTCTTTCAACACTTTGAGCTTTTTCCGCACATGACTGTTTTGGAAAATCTAACCATTGCTCAAGTTAAAGTGTTAAAGCGTTCAGTTGCCGATGCTCGTGAAAAAGGTTTGAAATATTTAGAACGTGTAGGTTTGCTTGCGCACAAAGATAAGTTTCCGGGCCAATTGTCTGGTGGTCAACAACAACGTGTAGCGATTGCTCGTGGTTTGTCTATGGACCCAATCTGTATGTTGTTTGATGAACCAACTTCTGCACTTGACCCAGAAATGGTCGGGGAAGTACTTGAAGTGATGGTGCAACTTGCACATGAGGGCATGACCATGATGTGTGTTACACATGAAATGGGTTTTGCTAAAAGAGTATCTAACCGTCTAATTTTTATGGATGAAGGTAAGATTTTAGAAGACTGTCCAACGCATGAATTCTTTGATAATTTAGATGCTCGCCACGAGCGCGCGAAACTCTTCTTAGAAAAAATTCAAGCCATGCACTAATACCATTAATAAAAAAAGAGCCTTTAAAAAGGCTCTTTTTTTACGTCCAATTTTTAGAAACTATATTTTGCTAATAAATTGACACGAGAGTAATCACCCTTATCGCCTGCGAAAGTTTCTCGTTGGCCATATGTATATTCTGCACCTAAATCAATATTTTTAACCGGATTCCAGATTAAATTGACCAAGGCATTATAAATTTCTTTGTTATAGCTAGTGCTGGTTAAATTGCTATTTGCATAGATGCTATCATCTTTGTATTGAATACCGCCTATTGCAAAAGTAGAGCGGAGGATAGGGCTCCATTTCCGTTGATAGCCAATAACGGCACTATCAAATTCACCTAAATTAATATCCTGAGTTGTTGTGTCATAGGCATAAGCTGAGTTGCTATAAAGTAAATAGCGGCCATCTCCTTTAACATGATAGTAATTAGCAACCAAGCTATCTTGAGGCGTTAAATCATATTTACCGCCAATCCCTACACCCCAACCAAATTTTTCTTCAGAAGTACTATCTTTGGGAGCTACACGGTTTTCATGGGCAAGACCGTGTAACTGTAATAGGCCTTTATTATCTGTAGTTTTGAAATCATATCGTGCTGTTAAAGCAGGAAAGCGGCTTCCACCGGCAGCATTACCGGCTTTTTCAACATCACCGCCTTCTAAGGCAACCAATATTTTCTGTTGTGCATTAATTGGCTGAGTGTACCGAACCTGTACTGTACGTGTAGTACCTGTACCAATAGCGCCATTAAAATCTACTGTTTCTGGTGATGTATCAGTGTTTACAAAAGGTGAGGTTGTTTGACCAGCTAACCATTTTCCTAAAGACATATAGGCATGGCGAACACGGAAAGTACCATTACCATTATCGCCATTTCCACCCATGAAATCGGCTTCAATTTTGCCGGTTAAATCTCCGTACTGAGTAGGTCGAGTAATGTCTAGACCAATTCTTGAAGTTGCAGCAGATACATTTAGTGAGTCTTGTTTCGGATCATCTTTATTTAATGGGTAGTTAGCGCCATTTGAAATGCTGCCATTTGAACCTTTAAAGTCATAGGTTGCATCTGCGCGGACACTACCATAAAGCTTAATTTGGGTTTGCCCATCTGCCATCGCCATCCAACCCGGTTTTGATACAGGAGGTGTAGGTGTAGCTGGTGCTACGGGAATTGTTGCAGGAGCACTAACCGACAAAGCTGTTTTTTGTTGATCAGATAGTTTCTGGACGAGTTGTTTTAACTCCTTTACTTCATCACGTAAGGCGTTAACTTCAGCATCTGTAGCGGCATGCACAGGCATCGTCACGCTAATTGCGCCTAAAGAACTCATTGCTAGCACGAGTGTTTTGATCTTATTCACAGGAACTCCCCGACATGGATAAAAATTTTCCTGCAAATACATAACAATAATAATGCCAACTTTAAGAATTTAGAAAAATGGTAAAATATCTATAATTATCATAGTCCTATGTGTAAATAATGGGGCGAGTAATATCTTATATTGAAAAAAATAAATGAGAGCATGAAATTGACTTTCTAAAATGCGCCATATCCTCCATTATTTGCACGGTTAAAATGCACGTCTGCAATAAAATGTGTAAAAGAATTAAACGTTTTAGCTATTTTTAAACCTTTGTATTTTAAATACAGGTAAGTTGTATAGGGTATACTGTCCTCACTGTAAAATTCTGGCTGGAGATAGGAATGGAGTTAGATCGTTTTGATAAACAAATTCTAGAAATTTTGTCTCATGAAGACTTAAATTTGAATGAACTTTCAGAACGGATCAATCTGTCAGTCAGTTCTGTGCATCGCCGGATTAAGCATCTGATTGAAGCCAACGTTATGGGGCAGCTCAAAAGGGAAATTAATTTTAGTAAACTTGGATTTACCTTACACATCTTATTGCAAGTTTCATTGAGTAAGCATGACACCGAAACATTTGATAAGTTTCTTTCTGAAATAGAAGCAATTCCAGAAGTGACCAATGCATTTCTTGTGACAGGGCAAAGTGCCGATTTTATTTTAGAACTTGTAGCACGCAACATGGATGACTACAGTGAAATTTTATTAAGACGTATTGGAAAAATTGACAATGTTGTTGCGCTGCATTCCAGCTTTGTGATTAAAAAATATAATGTTTTTAACTGCTATAACTTACTCAATAAACTATAAAAAAACGCACCAAATGGTGCGTTTTTTAATTCAAATGTTTGATTTAGGCATCAAGTTGAGCCAAAACCTCATCTGTGAACTCAACGTTTGTATAAACGTTTTGTACATCATCAAGATCTTCAAACATATCAATCATTTTAAGAATTTGTTTTGCTTGGTCGACATCAGTAATTTCAGCTTTAGTTGATGGACTCATAACAACTTCTGCGTTGTCAGATTTTAAACCAGCAGCAGTTAGAGCATCTTGAACTTCACCAAAAGTTTCTGGTGAAGTGATTACCAAAATTTCATCTTCTGAAACTTCAATATCTTCAGCGCCAGCTTCTAAAGCAATTTCCATGATTTTGTCTTCTAAAGAAACATCTTCAAAAGTAATTTCACCACGTTTAGTAAATAAATAAGCGACAGAACCCGCAGTTCCTAGATTACCATTTGTTTTACTAAAACAGTGACGTACATCTGGTACTGTACGGTTTAAGTTATCTGTCATTGTCTCAACAAGAACAGCAACACCGCCAACACCATAACCTTCGTAAGTTACTTCTTTTAAATCATCATTATCTTCACCACCGGCACCACGTTGGATTGCACGGTTGATGGTGTCACGTGTCATATTAACTGAAAGAGCTTTTTCAACTACTGCACGCAAACGAGGGTTACTAGCAGCATCTCCACCACCAAGTTTGGCAGCAGTCACAATTTCACGAATATATTTAGTAAAAACTTTACCGCGACTTGCATCTTGTTTCGCTTTACGATGCTTAATATTGGCCCATTTAGAATGACCCGCCATGGACGTGAACTCCAAAAAAAGAAAATGCAAAAGTGCTGGAATATTAGCATAGGCTTGGTTTTGTTGAAAACTGTTGCCCTGCGTTTTGTTAGTCAATTGAATAAGAATAATAACCTTAAGGCCTAATGAGTGAGATCAGGCCGAATCAAATCCAATTTGATCTAGTTAATTTTGACATCTATGTCAAATTGCGCATATAGCTCTTTAATCGTTTCCAAATCTTTTTGTAAGTCTGTCGGGTAAATTTTACCTAGAATCCCGCCTTGTTTGCTTCGAGCATTGGCATACATGAGTACAATTGGAACATTAGCGGCTTTCGCAATATGCCAAAAACCTGTACGGATAGGTTTACGTTCTGAGCCATCTTTCGCACGAGTAGCTTCGGGAGCAATCACCAAGTTAAAAGTTTCATGAGTTTGAAATTGTTCAACCATTTGAGAAACAATATCTTTACTCGCTTTGCGGTCAACGGGAATGCCACCAAGTTTTTCTAAAACTGGCTTAAGGGGACCCTTAAAGAGTTCTTTCTTTATTAAAGTATGAATCTTAATGTCTAAAATTTGGAAGAGAGCAATAGAGAGCACTGCATCTAGATTTGAGGTATGTTCAAATCCAATAATAACTTGTTTTTTTTCAAGAATTTCGGGATCTACATTATAGGTCCAACCAGCAGCTTTAAAGATAGAGTTAGCTAGAAATTTTTTCATAGATCAGTGCAAGGTGATAAATTTGCAGGATTCTAATATGAGTTTGTAAAAAAGCCTAGAAAAATTATGAAAGCTAAAGTAGCCAATTAAAAATGAAGATTATCTAAGCTTGAAGATTTAAAAAGTTCTTTTTTATTTTTCTTTAAACATAATAAACTTAGATAATTTTAAAATTAAGAAACCTGTTGAGGTATTTCTTCATTAATTAAAAACTCAATATACTGCCAAATTTTTTCAGCATTAATTAGTTTTTTATCTGTTGTTCCATCAATAATCATCCCATCAATAATAGAAATAATAATATGAGTAAGGGGAGTAGGGTTTTCTATACCTAATTGAGTGAGCTGGTCTTGTAGTAAATGAGTTAACCACTTTGTATACTCATAAAATGGTTCACGAATTGAAGTATATTGTTTAGATACTTCAATAAATGCTTTTTTAAATAAGCAACCATTAAATGTTTCGCTATTGATCCATTCAATATACCAATTAAAAATAATATGAATTTTCTCAAGCGGGTTAGCATCTTGACGTAAATTTAATTGTTCATTAATTGAATTTTGAATATTTAAGTTTCTATGTTGCAAACACTCCATAATTAAATTTTCTTTTGAAGGAAAATATTTATAAAAGGTCATCTTTGCAACATTAGATTCAGCAATAATACGGTCAACACCAGTTGCATTGTAGCCAATCTGATTAAATAAATTTAAAGCAGTATTTATAATATCTTCTTTTTTTGACATTACTATTCCATATAGTTAGAACTAATTATAACTTAATCGAAAAAATTAAAATTTTAATATTAATGATCATAATAAAAAAAGGGATTGGATTCAAGTTGATATTGTGATAATGATAATCATTAACATAAGTTTTTTTTAATTTTCTATTTGATTTCGTACGATTTTAATTCTAATATGGATTGATAAGGGAACATATTTAAATATTAATTTAAGTCATTGTTTTTATAATAAAATATGTAAAAATCGATCAGGCTTCAATAAGTTTAATGAGAGTAGATATGCCTAAGAAATTTGAGAATTTTAATAATCCTAGAAAGAAAGCACTCGCAGGGATGAAGCAAAGCATTTCTACTGAACTATGGGAAAAAAATTCAGACTTTTTGACCCAATTAAGAGAAAAAATTGCTAAACATGCGGTGTCACATCATCCTGCAATTGATATTTTAAATAACGGAGAAATTAATAAAGAAAATTTAAAAAAAATACACTTAGAATACCGCCATGCAATTGTACAAACTTTTACTGATGCATTGCTCATGGCCCAATTTCAAACTAAACAACTAGAGCCAAGATTGCATGCCGGTGCGAAAATGTTTCCGCGCTTTCTTTTGAGCCTAAATATTTTTGATGAGTTTGGATTTCGTCCAGGTTTAGACAAAGATGGTTATTATCAGGGAAATCCTGAATATGCTCACTATCCTTTATTTGAAGACGTATTAAATGATTTTGGTATTACAGAACAAGATCGTCTGACTTATCAGCCGACTGAAATTGCAAATCAAGTTAGAGTGTTTTTAGAAAATGCTTATGATGACTATAAAGCTGTTTCAGCCTTATTAGCAGTCGCAGAAGAAGAGGTGATTCTTTATAGTCCACCGTTACGTAAAGCGACTAAAGCTGTAGGTTTAGAGGTAGAGGGTGGTGGTTATTATCATGTGCATGGTATTTCTGAAGATGAAAGTGCCGAAGCCGCAGATGATGATCATGAAGAAGACTTATGGTATGTCTTAATGCAAGCTTGTACAGAAGAAGATTATAACTATATCGAAAAGTTATGCTTAGAGTATTGTGATTTATGGGAAAAATTTTGGGACGCTCAATTAGAACATACAGAGCTTATGCGGAAGAGAATCTTAGCTTAATAGAAGAAATAGAAGTATTAAGTTTAGAAAAACGTATTTTAAAGCAGTTAAAATTTTAAGATAAAATAAAATTTACATTTTGATAATTAAATTTTGAATATTGTTTATAACGGTAAAACGAATTCTATTTAGATAAGCATTAAAAAACCCCATAAACTTTTTAGTTTATGAGGTTTGAATTTGGTGGGCCCACCGTGACTTGAACACGGGACCAACGGATTATGAGTCCGCTGCTCTAACCAACTGAGCTATAGGCCCTATAAGTCAGAAAAGCTTTAAATCTCAAGGCCTTTCAGTGCGTGCAATACTAATCAATTTTTTAATCAAACACAAGTCATTTTCTAAACTAGGCACATACTAGACCTAAAAAATATTGTGTTATTTTGGTTAAATATTACGAGCGAGAGTGATTCTAGCGTATGAGTAGCTCATGAGTAAAGTGAACTTAGTTATTTATCGATCAATTAGAACTTATGTCAGTCAGAAGTTTATAGTGATTGGGTTTTAGTTAATTATCAGTTCGAATAGTTAATTCTTTTAAAAACATCTTTTGTTTGAAGAGTAATCAAATTTCAGGTTGATTGAATATTGCTTGAAATGTGACCAAAATTGGTTTTTCAAAAAAGTTTACAAACATAATTTATACATTTATGTCTTACACAGAATTTATAAATATTTGTTCAATAACGACTATAGAATATTCTAAATAAACTTAATTTAAGAAATATTTATCTACGCTAAATATTTAGAAAACGTATAACTTTATAAAATCCTATTTATAGAATGATGTACTCTTATCATAGTCAATTCTATATCATTTTAATGAGAGGTTATTCTTTGCAGTCTAATAGTTACTGTAATAAATCTAGTGAAAGTGATTATTTTTTTGAGTAAGGTGAATCCAAAATTCTAATTAATTTTTAAAAAACTAGTAATACAAAGATAATATTTATGAAATTAATTTTGTTTAGCGCATAGGGAAAAAATCCATAAGTTTTAACGAGGAAATACAAAAATAAGGGAGTAAAGTGAGCTTCCTTAAAATTAAGACCTTTATCTGATTTTTAAAAAATTAGAACTTTTTAGTGGGAGAATTGGAAATTTTTTAATTGAAATTTCTTTCTTTTTCTCATGTGTTTTCTATACAAAACTTAAAGTGTGACTACTTTCACGCTCGATACAAATGATTGTATTTTATTGAATTTATTCTTGACTAAAATGCTAGGTTTTAATAAAGTACAAATGTATTTTCCCAAAATAAAAAACTATTGCTTAGTCCTGAAATACAGTAAGAAGCCTGCTTTTTAAAGTAGGCTTCTTGCTTTTTGTAATATAGAGAAAATAGGAAAGAGCAATAATCTGAATTTTAAAAGTAAGTATATAATTAGAAATAAAACTATAAAAAGATCATGTGTGCTCAGAGAGCTACAGTATAAGAAATTATAAATTTTCTTGAATAATCTGAATGAGTTCTCGAGCTGCTTTAGATAAGGGGCGGTCTTGAAGCCAAATTAAGTAAATGGATAGAGGTAAATGATTTTTAGTATTTTTAAAATCTAAAAGAACTAAATGACCTTGTGAAATTTTTTCTTGTACTAACGATAACGGGAAGTTTCCCCAACCGAGTCCTGCTTCAACCATATTAATTGCTGTTTGTAGACTATTCGTTTTCCAGTACATAGCACCAATAATTGACCGAGAATCTGTCATTTCATGGTCGCTACTCGCCACTACAATTTGTCTAATATTGATTAACTCTTCAATAGAAAAATGCTTTGTTTTTTCTTGTAGAAGAGTATGACTAGACGAGATAGTAGCAACGACTGTTTCAGTCATTACTAATTGCAGATTCTCACGCATTTTTATATTGAGGTCTGAACCAGCTAAGCAAAGACTAATTTCTTCCCTATAAAGTAAATTAAGAATGTCATCTTGAGGTGCAGTAATAACCTCTATATTTAGTAAGGGGAATTTATCAGCTAACTTCTTTATTGAAAAAAATAATAGTTTTGTATTTACGTCTGAGACCACACCAATACGTAATTTACTCTCTAGTCCTAAAGAAAGTTCATGGGCATGAGTACTAAATAGCCTAAGTTGTTCAGAAATAATTCGTGCTTGAGGTTCCAAAGCTAATGCGGTAGGTGTAGGAATGACCTTGCGTGGAGTACGTTCAAATAAGGTGTAACCCAATTCTGCTTCTAGATTAGCAACTGCCATACTGACTGCTGAAGGTACTCGATTTAGTTTACGGGCGGCCGCAGAGAAAGATCCTGTATCGAGTACAGTAATAAAGAGTTCAATATTTTCGCTGTTAAAATTCATTTTGATATCAGTAGAACTGAAAGCTATTAACTTTATATATGATTTTGACTGAAATTAAAATATAAAGAATTAATTAGAGTTTGCCTATTATGCAAGGTGTAAAGCGTCGAATTGTCTATGTTTCTTCTTATGAAGTCATCGGAATGATTATTTCATCAATAGGTTTAGCGATTTTGGCAGGTGATAGTGTTGAACATACAGGACCACTCTCTGTCATGATTACGACCATCGCTGTAACTTGGAATTTTATCTACAATATTTTATATGAGAAGTGGGAGGCTAGACAGAGCAGTAATGTTCGTACAGTTAAGCGTAGAGTTGGACATGCTATTGGTTTCCAGCTTACCTTAGTCCTATTTTTGATTCCTCTTATTGCATGGTGGATGGATATTTCTCTGATTGCTGCTTTTTGGTTAGATGTGGCTTTTATTATCATTATTCCTATCTATACTTTTATATTTAATTGGAGCTTTGATAAGTTATTTGGATTGCCTGCTTCGGCACAAGCTAAAGCATTGCAAGAATAGTCACTAAATCAACTTAATAAGCTATCAAGGTGTGTGATTCTGATAGCTTATCTCTAGTTTAATTATTTGATTTGATCAATGACTAACTGCTTTGAAAACTTAAGTTGAGCTTTCTTGGCGAAAATATAATAAATCACTGCTGTAGAAATCAGTCCTACCAGCCATGATAAGTCGATCCCTCCTAACATTGCAGCAATTTGTCCCGTATAAAATTTACTATCAATAAAGGGCAGTTGGATCAAAATACCGAGAAAGTAGCAGGTGATACCAATTCGATTCCAACGGCCATACTTGCCATTTGGATCATAGAGCGCATCTACATCACATTCTTCTTTAGAGATAAAGTAGTAATCAACCAGATTAATAGCACTCCATGGAATAAAGAAGGTAAGTAAAAACAAAATAAATGCTTTAAAAGCACTTAAAAAAGTATGTTCACCTATAATTGCAATAAATGTCGAAATCACAACCATAGCTAAGACAATGAGTAATCTTGTTATTTTTGAAATTTGATTTGTCGATTTGAAACTATTCCAAACTGTAGCAATGCACATAAAGCTACCGTAAGCATTTAAGGTTGTCAGAGTAACTTTGCCAAAAGCGATACTAAAATATAAAAAGGTCACGACGAGGGCAATTGGGTTCATACCCACAACATATTGAACTTCATTTCCGACAAAATTGCCGTTTGCGACTTGAGCAATCAAAACACCTAGGCTCATGGAAATTTGTGAACCCAATAGAGAACCTAAACCAACGGCCCAAAATACACGATATGAAGACGTTTTAGTTGGAAGATAACGGGAGTAGTCTGCAACATAGGGCCCAAAAGAAATTTGCCAAGAAGCAGAAAGTGAAACTGCTAATAAAAATGAAGACCAACTGAAATGACGTACTGCTAAGAGTTCAGATAAATCAGAAAGTGCTAAAATTTGAGTCAAAATAATCACAAAAGCGATCAAACCAATAATACTGGCTACTTTGCCTACCAAATGAATTAAACGATATCCAATTGTTGCAAATATAATGATTAAACATGCGTAAATTAAGATGCCAGTTGTATTGCTGACATGTGCTAGATGTGCAATTGCTTTACCAGCCAATACCTCTCCAGTTGCTGTAAAGCCAATATACATGAGGCAAACAAGTATGATTGGAATACAAGCACCATATACCCCAAATTGCACACGGCTTGAAATCATTTGAGGAAGGCCAAGTTTAGGACCTTGGGCAGCATGTAGTGCCATAACGGCAGCACCAAAACATTGTCCCACGAATAAACCAATAATAGACCAAAAAACATCCCCGCCTAATACAACTGCTAGCGCACCCGTCACAATGGCTGTAATTTGTAAATTAGCACCAAACCAGAGGGTAAATTGAGCAAACACTCCGCCATGTCTTTCATTTTCTGGAATAAAGTCAATACTTCGGTTTTCAATAAAACTACTATTTGGTTTCTCAGCCGATGAGTCCATTTCACTCTCCTTGTCCTTTAAGAGTCCACTCTATTTTTATTAATTCAATATTTGTACAAACAAATATAAACATGTATATACAAGTAATTTGAAAAATAATCAAACAGTTTTTGAGTCTGTAAAAGCTAAAAGTGGCTTAAATAATTCATAGATAAATAGAAAAAGTATTTGACGAATTTTATTTTTTAAAAAGTTAAATAATGGAAAAATAATATATGAAAAAGCCCTCTATAGAGGGCTCAACTTTATGCGTTTGCATCTAAAACGATTTGGAAATAAGTAGGAAGTTCACAAAATTGCACAAGTTGGGTTTTATCTTCTTGCTTAAAATAATATTGATAATTTGGAGTTTCTAAATGGTTATCTAGATATTGTGTTGCATCAGTAAACTGTGCTTTTGCAATGGGCTTATCTTTCTTGCATTTAATAATAACAGGATTTACCGAATTTAATTTTACAGGAACACCATTTTCAAATTTAGCAGTTTCAATCAACAAAGAAATTTTGAAATCACCAAAATTTACACAAAAGTGGCCTCCATTTTCTGTCTTAACTTCTCGGTCAGAGAAAAGATCTTTAAATAAACTCTTCAGGGATTCTCGGTGTTTATCTAAAGCAAGTTGAAATTCATGATCTCGTTGCTCGATCTTTTCTTGTTCTTCTTGTAGCAATTTGGCTTGCTTTTCAATAGTTGTAAAATCTAGCTTCATTTTAATATCTCCTTTGGTTGTTTTAAAACTATATATGGCAATCTTTTATTAAGTTTTAAAGAAACATACAGTATTTGTTACAACGGAATAATTAAGATGAGCTTTTGTATAAAACTTCAAAAATGTAAAAAATATTTTCGAAAATATAGGAACTTAAAGAGATTGTCGGGAGGTGATTTTGTATTTTATATTTGAAAATGCTGCTACATATTAATAATAGAATTTTAATGTAGCAGCATATTTCTTATTTTGTACAATGTTTTGCCATAAGTGGAGTACTTTTAATTTTTAAAAAACCTCCGCTACTCATTACACCAAGCATCACTAAAGCGGTTCCTACTAACTGCCAGATATTAAGCGTCTGGCCAGCAAGCAGAGCAATGATCATACTGAACACTGGTACAAAGTTAAAAAATACCGAAGCGCGGCCAGCACCTAATTTTTGTATGCCATTAAACCAGAATAAATAAGCAATCATGGTAGAGCAGATAACAACATATCCCATGGCTAAATGTGCATTTACAGGTGCAGATGCAATGGCTGAAAGAGGATTTTCAAATATCATACTCAACAAACCAAGTGTTATTGCTCCGAACATCATAGAAAAAGTCGTTGTTTCTAGCGGAGTAGCATTTTTTACATAACGGCGAGACAGGACATTTGCGAAACAAAATCCAAATGCACCCAATAATATAAATAGATCTCCAATGTCTATTTTTAGGTGAAGTAAAGTTGTTATATGGCCTTGACTAATCACAAGTAATACGCCACTTAAGCCAAATAAAACGCCTAAAAATTTACTAGTGGTAAGTTTTTCACCATCTAGCATGATTGTCATTAATAGAGTCATTAAGGGGGTAGTTGCCATAATTAAAGCACCGTTCACGGCAGATGTCGTTTTTAAGCCGTAAAAACAGCCTATGTTGAAACCTGCAATTCCAATTACCCCAATCACAAGATAGATAACTAAATTTTGGCTTAAGGCTGCCCATCTTAATTGGCCGGTTATTGAAAAGATCAGAAGTAAGCCTAGGCTTGCAATTGAAAACCGTTCAGATGCAGCAGATAGCGGAGGCATATGTTGAATGATATAAGACATTGCATTAAATGCTGATCCCCAAAAAAACATTGTTAAGACAACACCAGCATAGGCATACGCCACCGTTCTGTTCATGGATAGGCTCCCATCAAGAAAGGTTTTATTCTGGGCAATTACATAAAGGTGTACAATTCCATATTAATACACTTCTAATGTGAAAATTTGCACAATGATTGATTGGGAAAATTTACATTACTTTTCAGTTTTTACAGAAGAAAAGTCACTGTCAGCGGCTGCCCGCAAATTGGGAGTAGATCATGCAACTGTATCTAGAAGAATTGCCCAGCTAGAACAAAATTTAAAACTTAAATTAGTCGATCGTAGACCACGCACCTACATCCTAACACCTGATGGTGAACGCCTTGCGCAGGTGGTTGCTCGTATGATGGAAGAAACTTTTTCTATTGAGCGTTTAACTCAGGCTGGTCAGCAAGAAGTGATGGGAAGTGTTTCTATTAGTATGCCTCCTTTAACTGCGGCACATCTCATCATGCCTCATTTGGGCAGATTTTATCGTCATTATCCTCAATTAAAATTGCGTGTGCTCGGTGATGTTCATTATGTTTCTTTACAGCATAGTGAGGCTGATATTGCGGTAAGATTTGGCCGTCCTAAAGATGAAAATTTAGTAGCTCGTAAAGTAGGTGAAATTCCTTTTGGAGTATATGCGGGTCCAAATTATTTGGCTTCAACGGCTCCTGAAAATTATGAATGGATTAGTGTGGAAGTAGGGGGAGTACATGGTCAAAAACAGCAAAAATTAAAAGAAAGATTAAATCATAAAGAACCCATTATGGTGACCAACCATCCTGAGTTACAGTGGAGAGCTGCATGTGGAGAAGTAGGTTTAGCGGTCTTACCGGATTTTTTAGGCGCTCTTAGCAATTTAGTTAGATTACAAGATGATCATCCGATGAGTGCTGAAATTTGGTTAGTTACACATGAAGATTTACGGCACAGTCCAGCAATAAGAGTAGTAATGGACTTTCTTGTGAGCTGTTTCGAACCTTTTAAAGTTTAAGCTGTTAACTATCGATTTATATAAAAAGCTGCTGGAGTCCGCAGCTTTTTTATTTTGATATATTTAGGTTAAACTGACTTCTATTCCGTTGCGTAAATTAGATTGATCCTGAACAGAATTTAAATCAATTTTGGCATAGGATTTGGTGAGTATACGTCTAGCAGTAAAATTAATTGGTTTTTCTAAAAACTTTGGTAATTTAATACCAAGTGGATTGGTCTCGGTTTGAGACACTTCGGTAGTGACTCTAGTTCCCATAATATAGTCAAACCAAGGTTTAGTAACGCACCAATTAGCATTTTGATTACTTGTCATGTGATGATCATAGTGCCAAGGAATACGTTTTTTTGCATATTCTGAATCTAAATGTGCTTTTGAATGTACACGCCAATAATTCCATAAACCATAATAGAGCCCAGCTGTAAAAAATGGAGCGACAGGCAAAAAAATTGTAGCAGCTCCAGCTAATCCAATTAATGCTGTTTTTTCATTATAAATTTCAGCATTTTTAAACATCGATTCAGCATAACCTTCATCTTGAAAACCATTTAAGCGAGCGCGCTTATGATGAGCGATGTGAGTGAAAAATGGGCTATTACGATACTGACTTGGATATTCGTGTAACCAGACTTTATGAAAGTACCATTCAAGACCATTAGCAACAAAAACACCTACAGGGAAACCAAGCATATTGGGAAATTCTTAATTACAATTTAAAATGATTGTAAAAGAAGAATGTTTTATCCCTTTGACTTAACAGGCAGCTAAATAAGTGTCATTAGAATCAATTTAACTATTTTGTTTACGCTGGCGATAAGCACTAGGAGTCTCACCAGTCCAACGTTTAAAAGCTCGCGTAAAAGCAGAGGGTTCAGAAAAACCAGTTAGATAAACTATTTGATCAATTGTTTCTTGTGTGTGAGCAAGTAAACGTCTGGCTAGTTTTTCCCGATGCTGATTTAAAATTTTCTCATAATTTATATTAATTGCTTGTAAATCTGCTCGAAGGGTACGAGGGTTACGATTTAATTGTTCAGCAATAAATTTTTGATCAAAATGCCCAGATTCAAGTAATCCATTGCTAAGCAAACGCTCAATAGCATAAACGAGTTGATGCTTTTCTAAAGTCAGTAACTGTTGTTCTGCAAGCGTTTCATGAATTCTTAATAATTCTGGTTCAGCAGCTGGTGAAGCTTTATTTAAAAGTACGCTAGGAAAAATAATAGAACCTTCGATTTGCCCTAAAATCACGGAGCAATTCCATATTTCCTCATATATTTCTGCTGATGCACCTTCTTGATGGGGCAAGATAATTTGAGTAGGTCTGAACTCTTTATTTGTAATATATTTAAAAAAATTAAGAAAAATACCTATGGCACATTCAAGATAATGTCTTACGGGGTGCTTAAAACCAGACAGTATTGCTTGATCTTCCTTAATTGTTAATTTTAGGTCAAATACATCTGTAAGTATGGCTTGATATCTTAGGGTACGCTGTAAACCTTCTCCAAAAGTTGAGCTACTCAAAAATAGATATTCAATTACCAATCCCCTGAATGGTGGCATTTGACTACCTACATGCAAGCCAATATCAGGGTCTTCACTTATTTCTTCAGCTGCTGTCCAAAACCGTTGTTGAGTCGAATTATCTCTACGAATATTTTTATCGGGAGGCTGATTGGGTAAATTTACACTTGCAAAAATAGATGCTGCATCTAAGCCCATCTTTTGCATAGTCTGATAAGTCATCCACAAAAAAATTCCAGCATCTGAAGAACTTTTTGACATATTTTGATTACAACCATCCCTATAGACTCTATGGTGCATTCAATCATGATTTTACTATTGATGCTATATCCTAGAAATTCATAGTATTTTAATTATCGGGAAAGAAACCAGCATCTTCACGTGCTTGCTTTAAAGCTAAGATAAAGCAGATTAATAAAAGGAAACCTATAAAGAAAAGAAAAAGATCAATGTTACTAATCGCAAAACCTATACTTGTAGCGCCTAGACTTAGTAATAAGATACATAATATTTTCCAAAAAATGAGCATGTTACGTTCTGATAAAAAGTCTAAAGATATTATTTGCAATTGAAGGGGAATTCTAAATTTTTTTATGTTTTTTTTATTATAAATTATGTAATTCAGTAAAATTTTAATTTTTATGGTTTTGATATAACATTATGAAAATAAATAGATTTTTGTTTTACTGGGCTTGATGAGTGAATTTTAATTTTTCTTAAAATTAAGTTTTTATTAATTAATAGAATGATAATTCTTTAGAAACACTATAAAATAGTGCTCATGAATTAAATTTATTTTTTTAATTTATTTAAAACAATATGTTATGTTGGGTATTAGAATCTTTGTTAAAAAAAAGACTTGATCTTTAAGCAATTTTTTGAAATTATAGTCATGCAAATTGTGATCTATTTCCCACAATTTGTATTTCAGGTTAAGTGGTTATCACTAATGCTCATTTGCTATTTTTGCTTATGAGCATTTTTTTATGTGATTTTTTAATAGAACTACAAAGTTTAAAAAAATAGCCTTTGTGTTCCTTTGATAGCATTAAGCTTACTTGTTTAGTAGTTTTATAGAGAATAGTTAATCATATTGAATCGTCACCGTCGCTGTGGCTTTAACCTCACCTGCGGTCACATTGGTGGCGGTCTGATAATAACGGGCAGTTAAAGGAATATCATATTCAACAGTTTGGTTGGAGCTCACGCTACCTATATTGAGTTTGGTTGCTTTTTGAATTGGCTTATTTGCTCCACTCATATTCCATAACAGTTCAACACCAACACCGTTAGCTTTTATTGAATTTGCAGCACTGTTGTTAATTACCTGATTATTGGAGGTATCAGAATTATAATCAAAACTTAAGCTGATCGTATTGCTCGTAGCGATACCAGAGTTGTTTTCACCACCATTACATAAGATTGATAGATTAAAATTCTGTTCCCCTTGGGTTGATCCAATCGCTCTAAAGCCTGATTTCATCACGGTTGGAAGTTGAACTGGTGAATCTACACCATTTTGAATTTCACAAGATGAAGACGCAATAAGAATAGGGGCATTACTTAATACAGTAGTGGTTAAAAATGGGCGGTTCTGTTGCCCTGATACGTAATAGGTACTGTAACGGCCTGCAACTAGTGCACCAGAACCAGTTGTCATGGCAGTTTTAATAACTTCCATAACAAAATATCCAGGGGAAAGTGTATATGTTTGATTAGGTGTTAATGTACGTCTATAAGGATAATATCCTGAAAAATCTGAAGCATCGGCAGCTTCGCGATAAAGTCGAATACCAATACCTGGAATATTGGTGGCATAAACATTATTGCCTATTGGGCTAATTGGATAATTTAAGGGGAGAGCTGCAATAATTTGATCACTCGCACGATTACAAGTTGCAGTCGAATTATTAGGAGATATTGTAAAAGTATTCTTTTGTAAGATCGTTCCTATTGGATCGTTTGGTTTTACTACGATTTTACCTATCGTCATCGGAATATCGACGGTAGTAAATCCTTTACTTAAATTGCAATTTGCATTTGTATGGCTATAAGCAAATAGACTCACTGCCAAAAATCCAATTTTTTTTAAAATATTATTCATTTACAGACTGCCTTTGTCATAATAATTGGTTGGTTGTTATGCTTTATTTGATCCGCTATATCGTATTCAATCTCGCATTTTTCAGTACTCGTATTTCCCCATTTCACATATAAACGATCATGGGTTAAGGGTGTTCGTAAATAAATGCGACTGCCTTGTGCGACAATGCCTATTACTTCGTTATTCTGGTTATATACCTGTGCGGCAAAAGGTAGATGTGAACCATCTAATGTTGTTGTACTAATAAAAAGTGCATAACCTTTTTTTGTTGAGAATTGGACTTTAGTGATTGAGCCTGCATAGGGCGCAATCCGTAAACTACTTTCAGCAAGTTCAACTTGGGTAGACATGCCTTGTGGGTCAAGACTAATGTCATTCATACGGTAAGGCGTAACATAGGGAATAACGGCATATCCTTTTTTGTTAATACTTAGCCCAGGTGTATTACCGACTTGTGCTCCAGTAGCATCCGGCGCATAGACCAACACCATGGTTTGGGCTTGATCTGGCCCAAACAAAATTCCTTGAGAATGTGCAACCACATTGCCACTAAAGCTAAGCATTTCTTGTTGGTATGAATCTGCATGACTGAATGAAGCACCAAGTGTTGTATAGTTTGTTTTATAGGTGCCATTAATATTTAGGTTGGTTTGATCATGGTCCTGATTAGAAATTGATGCGCCGTAGTTTAAGCGATTTCCTGTAAAGCCACTGAAGCTTAAAATCTGTCTGTCATCCCCAATAACACTATTAAAAGTCAGAGAATTTTTCTTAAAATCTAATGGAAAAGAGAAAGAAGCAAGGTACTGGGTATCTTGCCCTGTGCGAGCGCCGTCTTCTTCAATTTCGCTGCTCATCGCAGATAAACTATAAGTTAAATCTTTAAATTGATTGCTATAACCTAATTGGAACTGTTTATTGGTCTTGGGTTGATTCCAATAATTTATCCATGAACCAACTAGGTAGAAATTTCCCCATTGCTTTGGAAGCACCTGATTTAAAGTAATCTGAAATTCACTTTTTTGTTTGCCTACGGAAAAGCTATCAATATTTTGTTGTTGTAAATCTTGAATTAAAATTGCATCACGCAATTTGAGGTAGTTTTCTGTTGAATAGCGATAAGTCGCTAATGTTAAACTAGTATTTGTTGGGGAAAATAACTTACTGTAGCTTAAACGATAACTTTGCCCAGTCATTTTAGGTTGATGATCAAACTCAGTTTTTGACTGGGTCGCATCAAAAGAAATGGCTCCAATGGGTGTTGAAAAAGCCGTACCTAGTAAGAGTGAGAGATATTGTTGCGTTGCTTGAAGTGCGGTGTAAGTTGTGAGGTAATTATTAATTCCCCGTTGATACTTACCTTGTATTAGCCAAGGATTTAGACCTAGATTTGAATCTCGAAACTGTCCTAATGTGAAAGAGTATCGACTCATTTGCGGGCGTAACATTTCGACGACAGAAGCATAGGGAATAGCGAATTTCTGAATTACGCCATTAGATTCAATTACCGAAACTTGTAGCTCGCCCCCAAATCCTGTTGGATAAAGATCATTAATTTCAAAGTTTCCGGGTGGTACTGTTGTCTGATAAATTAAATTGCCTTGTTGCCTAACCTCGACTTTCGCATTGGTTTTTGCATAACCTCTCACTCGAGGAGCATAACCGAGCATACTGTTTGGAAGCATTCGGTCATCACTTGAAATATTTACGCCGCGATACGGTAAAGAATCGATAAAATCACTATTAGTAAAATAATCGCCTAAAGTCACAAAACCATGAATTTTCGGAAATGCTTTTTGTATATAGGTATTTGTTGAAGTATAAGAAGAATTATCAGATTGAAAATCAGTATGGTCTTGCCATTTCCATTGTCCATTATGGCGAAATTGCCAACTCGCTAAATTTGCTCCAAGATTAGTCCCCATAAAAGCATATGCGCTTTCATGTTGTTCGTTAACTATTCGATAAGCAGTCGCGTTATATGTCAAAAAAGCTGCATTAATACCTCGATCCCAAAGATGTGGATCAATATAGCCCTGCGCATTTTTTTCTAATGTGACTTGGGGGATAGAGATATCAATTCTTAAACGAGAACTATCAAATAGATAAAAAGCATTATCTATCCAATGACCTAGTGCATCACAAGAAAGAGAGGAAGTATGAGAATGTTGGCTAAGCACATCAGCTTTTACGCCATATTCTAGTAACATGGCTTCTGTAAAACAGGTTTCGGCATTTACGTTAGGAGAGCTGGCATTAAAGCGCATGCGTCGTTTACCAAACCATTGACCATTAATATAGACATCTAAGCTATATTCGCCAGCTAAGATGGGGTTTCCATATTTAAAACGACCAATATCAATTTTTTGTGCATTACCTACTAAAAAATTGCTATCAAATTCTGCTTTTGAGAAACCTGAAACATCAACATTATTTTGTGTATATGCTGCCAAAGGCATAAATAACGCAATACTTGAGGCCACATAACAAGTAAAAGGGCTTTTTAAACATATATAAGGTATAAACCATTTAGACATAGTTTTAGAGCCTATTCATGATAGGTATTTAGGTTTTTTTAAGTAATATATTAAGGTTAGAACTTTATTGGATGCTCAACTCTTCCACCGTAATCATTGATATACACAAAGCTCATATCTGCTACATTTTTATTTTTAAGTTTTATTTTATCTTCAGAAAAAGGGGCAACCATTAAACCTTGTTGTAACAAGTCTGCTTTATGGCCTTCAGTTCCTTGTAAAATAGAAGTGATAGTGAGGAAAAAGGGAGTCGGGTTCTTTATTACTAGATATTGATCATTTATTTTCCATTGAACTTTTTCACTTAGCTGTTCAATATTTTCTTTTAGATCTATAGGACGATAAAAGAATTTAATTCGCGAACGAACAGCGAGCTGTAAAAAATTATTAGAAATTGGGGTACTTTGGTCTTGTTGAGTTTTTCCTTCGGGTTTAGGAGGTATATCTAAAACATTAAGCCAGAAAATTGATTCTTGTTGCTGACTTAATTGAGACGAATTAGGTAGAGCTGTAATTCTTAAAGTTTGGCCCTTAGTTGCTTCTACTCGTGAAATCGGGGGAGTAATAATGAAAGGCACATTTGCTTCATCGGGAGTTGATTTTGCATTTCCATCATCAATCCAAGCTTGAACAAGAGACGGAGCTGTGCCGTTATTGCTTAGTTGTAATGTGATCTCACGTGCATTTGAAGGATAAACGACACGAGTTCCATGCAAAACAATTTCAGTATGACCTGTGGTAGTCAGTGCTACCTGTAGGCAAACTAATCCCCAAAAAAACTTACGACCACGAAAAAGCATGAGCCATATTCTCAATAATGAATAATAGATAGGAGATAGCTTCTATTTAGAAATAGAAGCTTCAGTTTTAATTTTATTGATAAATAATCGTGTATTTGACTTGCGACGTTACCGTACCAGCAGTAGAAGCACCTGTAGCATAATATTCAGCATAATAGTTAAGGTCAGCATCACCACCTGCTGAAACATTTACCCATTGCGAGTTGGTCTGCGTGCTATTCGTGCTTGTAGCAAGTACGGGGATTACAGCATTATTACTGCCTAGCAACTGGATATTCACGTTTGTTGCCGCACCCGAGGTTGCTTGGTTTAATAAACGACCAGTATTAAAGTCAACGGTAGCGCCCGGTTCAAAATAAGTGGCTACTTTACCAGCAGAAGCACAGTTCGTTAAATTAATTTGAAAAGGGGTACGACCAGCCACGTCACCTGCATTTTTTAAAGTCTGAGATGAAACTGTAGGTAGATTAATTGTTAGGTTTTTATCTCCAGTATCAATAGTACAAGTATTATCTGTAACAAGGCCATTAATAGTAATTGTGCCATCTGCTGCTTGTGCATTTGTTATATTTAAGAGAGAAACCGCTGCTATAAAAATAAACTTTTTCATAAAATCCCCAGAATAGCCTTTTAAAATAAAATCCATTACTTTTCAGCAAGTTTATTCTGCTTAAGTAAG
>NZ_JADWOM010000022.1:0-54732 GCF_016106645.1 Acinetobacter sp. ACIN00229 | reverse complement strand
TGGTGTTGTTGCGAAAGTAACTGCATAATCACTTTCAGTGAAAAAAAGCGCTCTTTTTAGAGCGCTTTTTTTATATTTAATTGTCTAACAATCACTATAAAAGCTGGCCTTAACTGATATTTCAATGTCCTTATTTACCCTTAATCCTTTTTATGAAATTTGTATGATAAGAATCAAGAAAACGAACAATAAAGTTTGAGTAATTTGGATTACTTAATAAGGAGCTTTGGGTATGAATGCTAAAGTGAATATTACGAATCGCGCAGGGGCGAGCTTTCCTGTACGTCGTATGAACTTTGACTTTAATGATGTACCAGAATATTGGATGAATGGTTCTGCTGGACTCACACACTTTATGACAGCATTGTCGGCCTTGTTTCCGGCAGGTGAAAAATTCTTCATAGATAGTGTACGTGCTGTACGTTATCACCGATCTATTAAAGATGATGAAGCATTACAAAAAGAGATTAGTGCCTTCATTGGGCAAGAAGCAATGCATACTCAAGAGCATGTAAATTTTAATGCTTCTGCTCAAAAGTTTGGTCACGATGTAGAAACATTAGAGAAGTTTACTGACACGGCGATTCAAACAGCAATTAAAGCTTTTGTAAAAATTGTTAAACCTTTTGGTATGACCAAAGAAATGGTTGACCTGACAGCTACAACAGCACTTGAACATTTTACCGCTACTATAGCTTCACAGTTATTAGTTAATAAGCACATTCAAGAGTTGATGACAGACGAAACAATGTCAACCATGTGGTATTGGCATGCTATTGAAGAAAATGAGCATAAAGCTGTAGCTTTTGATGTGTACGAGGGTGTATTTGGTAAAGGTATAAAAGCTTATGCTTTACGTACGAGTTCACTAGTATTTGCGATGACTTTAATCTTTTTGATTCAATCATCTTTTGTACTTCGTTTATTAAAGCAAGACAATAAGTTGAATTTAAATGAACTATCAGTAATTTATAAATATGGATATAGCCCATCTAAGGGCATTATTAGTGGTATGGCTAAAGAAATGCTAGCTTACTTTAAACCTGGTTTTCATCCAAATGACCTAGATACAGTTGGTCTATTGAAAACATGGAAAGCAAAGTTAGGTTTGTAATTTAAATCTATGTTGATTTGAAAGGGCTCATGAGTAGCCCTTTTTTCTTTTTAAGTATTATTTGCTAACCATAACTATAAGTAAGTCTATGCACCTTTATGGGGGTATTAATGACCTCATCTGATATTTCTCTGTCCTCATCTGCACTTAATTGGTACATCGAAAGACGTATGATTATAAATATTAAGAAAATAAATAAAGTTATATGTGAATTAGCTATTCACTTAAAAGGAGTCTGAGATGAATGCTAAGGTAAATATTTCCAATCGTGCTGGCGCTAGTTTCCCTGTGCGTCGTATGGATTTTGAATTTGCTCAGGTCCCACGTTATTGGGCAAATTATGATGCAGCATTAACACATTTTATGACAGCATTATCGGCCCTTTTCCCAGAAGGTGAGCAGTTTTTTGTAAATAGTACTCGTGCTGTTCGCAATGATCCAAAGCTTGCTGATCCAAATCTTCAAAAAGAAATCAGTGCTTTTATTGGTCAAGAAGCGATGCATTCGAAAGAGCATTTAGCATTTAATGCTTCAGCGCAGGCTTATGGTTATGATGTCCGCCATATGGAAAAGCAAACAGGAAAAGTCATTAAGATGGGTACGGCTGTTGTAACCAAATTAATGAAACCTTTTGGCTATACTAAAGAAATGATTGATTTGACGGGAACATGTGCGCTAGAACATTTTACGTCTACCATTGCAGCTGAACTTTTACAAAATCCTGAAATTCAAGCGATGTTCCAAGATGACACGATGTATCATTTATGGATGTGGCATGCAGTTGAAGAAAATGAACATAAAGCTGTGGCATTTGATGTGTACACAAGCATGTATGGGCAAGGTCCGAAAGCTTACTTTATGCGCTCAGCAGCTTTGATTATTGCAATGGCATTAATCTTTGCAACTCAATCTTATTTTACTGCCAAGTTACTCAAGACTGATGATAAATTAACTTGGAAAGATACGAAGTACATGCTTAAGTTTATGTATGGTCGTAAAGGTTTTATGACACGTCAAATTCCAGAGTTACTTGATTTCTTAAGACCAAAATTTCATCCAAATGATTCTGATACTACAGCGCTGTTAGCAACTTGGCGTGAAAAACTAGGTCTCTAAAAAAGATGGTAAAAAAGGGCAATTTAATTGTCCTTTTTTTTACTCGTTTTTTCTTGTGAAGTTTTTATAATACGCATTACTTTAAAACTTTGATTGTGCTGAACCCATGATTCGTATTATGCAAAACACTGATGTTGATATTGTTGTACAAATCGAAAAATCAGTGCAAACACACCCATGGTCAAGACAGCAATTTGTAGAATCTTTGAATTCTTATCAATGCACTGTCATTGAGTCACAAAATAGAGTCGTTGGGTTTTGTATTTTACAACCAGTACTAGATGAAGCAAATTTATTGCTCATGGCCATTGATCCTAAAATGCAAGGTCAGGGCTTTGGATATGAATTATTAAATGCATCAATTGATCAATTAAAAAATCAACCAGTACAAATATTTCTAGAAGTTCGTGAAAGTAATAAAGCTGCTATCGGTTTATATGAAAAAACAGGTTTTCACCAAATTGACCTGCGTCGCAATTATTATCCTACCCCAGAAGGGGGGCGGGAACATGCAGTCATTATGGTAAAAACCTGTACAGATGATTTTGCTTCTTTATTCTAAATTTTGATCTGAGTGCTTTTCATAAGAAAGTTAGATCAAAATTATTTAATAATTAAATTATTCCATTCAGAAGGTAATGTTGTCATAAGCGACGTACCTAACTGTTGAATTTCGTCGGGCGATAAGGATCTGTTTAAGCGGCGCCATTGCCCATCTAGTAAAAGTTCTAAAGGGGTATATTGCGACTTATAATTCATTTTGGCTGAGTGTGGCACCCAGTAACCTAAATAAAGATATTCTAAACCAAGCGATTTCACATATTCGATTTGGTTCAAAATAGAGTACACACCAAGTGATCTACGATGTTCATCTGGATCAAAGAAAGTATAAACAGCCGACAGTCCATCATCCATTAGATCGCAGGTAGATACACTGATTAAACGGTTATCTTTCCAAAGCTCTAAAAAGAAACTATCTGTACAACTATGTACTAAAAATTTTTCAAACTGATCTAAGCTAGGAGGAAACATATCGCCATCAGCATGGCGTTCATTAATATAGCGTTCATATAAATCATAATGAATTTGAGCAGCTTGCTGAGTTGGCAAGACAGTCATGGTCAGATCTTGATTCCTTTTCCACGCTTTTTTTTGCATGCTGTTCATTTGGAAATCGGCAACTGGAACGCGACAAGATAAGCATTGTCTGCATAAATGGCATTCAGGACGATAAACGAAGTCACCGCTACGGCGAAATCCTAAACGAGAAAGTTCTGAAAGAGTGACCACATCAATCCGATGAATAGGGTCTAAAAACACCATGCGCGCCGATTTATTTTCTAGGTAGCTGCAATCATGAGGTGGAGTAATATAATACTGCAGATCATTTAAAAGGGACTTCGGGTGATATGATTTCATGATTGGTCCCTCCTGTTATCATTCCATTAATTTTGCATCTAACGCTATTGTTTTACTTGAAAATACACGTTCTTGATACTTTTTCCAATTGATAGAGGGGTGAATAATTACATCTTGTAACGATTTTAAGTAGTCTTGACGAGAAAGTGTACAGGCTCCCAAGCTAATTAAGTGACTATTTACAAGCTGGCAGTCTACCCAAGGGAGCTGATTTTCTTGTCCAATCAGCATTAATGTATAAAAAGCCATTTTTGAAACATCAGTTTCATTACTAAACATTGATTCACCGAAGCATCCTTTGCCAATCGTAATGCCGTATAGACCTCCGACAAGTTCGTTTTGATCCCAGACTTCCACACTATATCCATAGCCAGCATTAAACATCTCACAATAACCCTGAATAATATCTTCGCTAATCCAAGTTTCATCTGCATAGCTTCTGGGTAGAGAACATGAGCGAATGACTTCTTCGAAGGCATGATTAACCGTAATTGTATAATCATGTTTTTTCATGTTTCTAAGGAGTGACTTGCTTGGCTTGTAATTTTGAGGGTAGATCACACAACGAGGCTCAGGGCTCCACCAACAAATGGGTTCATCTTCATTGAACCACGGAAATAATCCATGGGTATATGCTTCATATAGGGTAGAAGGGGAGAGATCAGCTCCAATACAAATTAAACCATGACCATCTGGATCGGCTTCA
The DNA here is from genome assembly GCF_016106645.1 of Acinetobacter sp. ACIN00229. Lineage (NCBI taxonomy): Bacteria > Pseudomonadati > Pseudomonadota > Gammaproteobacteria > Moraxellales > Moraxellaceae > Acinetobacter > Acinetobacter sp. ACIN00229. Next base: position 50,377 of record NZ_JADWOM010000022.1, on the reverse strand, counting down.
ATAGGGTCTGGGAAAATGAATTGAGAAAGTGGAAGTGTATTCATAAAAATAAAATAAGATCAGCTTTAAGGTTATGCTATAAAAATTAATATATGTCAGCTAGTCATTATTCTAAAAAAACAGCCGTTATAAGAACGGCTGTTTTTAAACTCTAGAAATCTATTAATTAAAGATTATCTAGATATTTTTCAGCATCAAGAGCCGCCATACAGCCTGACCCAGCAGAAGTAATCGCTTGGCGATAAATGCTGTCAGCGACGTCACCAGCAGCAAAAACACCAGCTACAGAAGTTGCTGTTGCATTACCAGAAGTACCGCTTTGTACTTGAATATAGCCATCACGTAAGTTTAATTGACCATCAAACATTCCGGTATTTGGTTTGTGACCAATTGCAACGAATAGACCATGAACTTCTACGTCTTGCTTAGAGTCATCTTGAGTTGATTTAAGGCGAACACTTGTTACACCAGTATTGTCACCCAATACTTCTTCAACTTCGTGATTCCAGATAATGCTGATTTTGCCTTCTTTTTCTTTGGCAAATAAATGATCTTGCAAAATCTTTTCAGAACGTAAGCTATCACGGCGGTGTACTAGCGTTACATGTGAAGCAATATTTGATAAATAAAGCGCTTCTTCAACAGCAGTGTTACCACCACCTACAACCATTACTTTTTGGTTTTTGTAGAAGAAACCGTCACATGTTGCACATGCGCTTACACCTTGTCCCATAAAGTTTTGTTCAGACTCTAGGCCAAGATATTGAGCTGTAGCACCAGTTGCAATAATCAAAGCATCACATGTGTACTCTTCCATATCACCTTTTAGAACAAAAGGACGTACGTTTAAGTCCACTTCGTTAATATGGTCATAGACGAGTTCTGTACCAAAGCGTTCAGCATGTGCTTGCATACGATCCATTAATGCAGGACCTGTTAAACCTTCAGGATCGCCCGGCCAGTTGTCAACTTCGGTTGTTGTTGTAAGTTGCCCACCTAGTTGTAAACCTGCAATCAAAGTAGGTTTAAGGTTTGCACGTGCTGCATAGACAGCTGCACTATAGCCCGCAGGGCCAGAACCGAGAATAATTAACCGAGAATGACGAGCACTCATTGAGGGTATCCTTATTTATTTCGAGAATTTTGAAAATTATACGTGAATTTGCCGATCAATAGCGTTAAATCAATGTGGATAATATTGATCAGGTCAATCGAATTAAGTTATATAACAATATAGAAGTGCCTCATGTTAACAACAACTGTAAAGAATCATGCACCTTTTTTGTAAGAACAGGTGCATAATATAAAGTTCATTCGTTGAAGATCTAGAGTGTAGTTCTTCACATCTCTAAACCAATAATTAAATGGGTTACAGGACAGTATATGACTGCGGTGTCGAGTGTTTATGCACAGCGCTTATTGATGACATTATTCTTGGTTTCTTTTGGGATTTATATGTTTCTGGCAACAGTAACATATACACCATTTGATCCGGGCTGGATGCATATTTCCAGTGATACTCAGCAAGTATCCAATGCAAGTGGTATTGCTGGCGCATGGATTGCAGATTTGCTGTTTGGTTTTTTAGGATGGGCAAGTTTGCTTATTCCAATTTTCCTTTTTATTGAAGCAATACAAGTGTGGTGGCCACATAGTTTTTTAAACCGCCCATTTCGTTATGCTGCACAATTCTTTTTAATTTTGGTTGTGTCTAGCCTGCTTTATTTACATTGGAATGTGCCGGCAGATACTTTAGATAATGCGGCTGGGGGAATTATTGGTTACGAGTTAGGTCAAAGCCTATCTCAATTGCTAACAATTTACGGCGCGACTTTATTCTTACTCGTTTTCGGAGTGGTTTTGTTTACTCTTGCATTTGGGGTGCAATGGAGCAAAACATGGGTTACGCTCAAAGCGACACCAAGCTATTTACAAGATTTATTTTATAAAAACGTATCACCAAACGAATCGGATTATGACTTAACAACTCAGCCTGCTAATAAAACAGCGGCAGTTAAAGTTGCACAAAACGCTGAGGCCAATGCTTCAGATGAAAAAGAAGTGCCAGTTCAATCTGAAACTACTCAATCACAACCTACAGCAACACGACATGATGCGGTTGCTGAAAGGTTATTTGCAGATGTATTAGCGAAAGAGCAGAGCCGACCTGAACTTGTAGCAGTTGAGCCAGTTGCAAATACTCAAAACTTTGAACATACGCTTGAGCAAGCCCATAAGCTTGAAAAAGATAGCCAACGTTTAGTGGCTACGGGTGAAGTATGGCGTGCTTTACAACGTGATGATGCGAGTCATAAGCAAGAAATTGATGCACTTTTAAGAGCCGCTGATGATTCAACAGAACAAGCCCCTGCTCATGATCAATTCCAGCAAACTATTTCACAAGTTCATCAAACTCAACCTGCAGCTAAACAAGACCTACATGGTCTTGACTGGAATGATGATGAAATTTTTGATGAGTTACTTGCTGCGGTTCCAAACAGTAAAACTGCAACAGATGTACATACACCATTTGTTCAAGATCAACATGTAGAAGCAGAACCAACTTCGCAATCTGTGAATATTGCTAATGAAACTTCTTCACCTTTATCGAATGTAAATCAGTCACCTAAAAATTTAGCAAATGAACAAGTTTTTGAAGACTTTGATGATTTATTAATAGATGAAGATATTGCGCCCGCTGAACCTGTCAGAGCAAGTAGTTATGCGCAATCTTCAGCATTTGTAAAAGCTCCTATTCAAACGACTATTCAGGCCGATAAACTTTCAAAAGAAGAGTTTATTGAGGCATGGCAGGAAACTGCTGGGAAACCTCAAGAAAATCTTGATATTGATGAAGATGATTTCGATTTAGATGCGCCATTAACAGATGCAGCTGGTCGACCAATGTCTCGTGCAATGCAGGTTGCCAAGAAGCGTTTGGATTTACCAACTTTGCCAGGTCTTGATCTACTTGATAAGGTTGATCCGAATAAGAAAGTTAACTTCACTGAAGAGCAGCTTTCGCGTTTATCAGAATTACTTGAAATTAAGTTACAAGAATTTAATGTTAAGGCTCAAGTGGTTGAAGCTCAACCAGGGCCAGTAGTTACCCGTTTTGAATTGGATTTAGCACCGGGTGTTAAAGCATCTAAGGTAACCAATATTTCACGTGACTTAGCCCGTTCAATGTCGATGGCCTCTGTTCGTGTAGTGGAAGTCATTCCTGGTAAACCATATATTGGTATTGAAGTACCAAACAGTGCTCGTGAAATGGTGCGTTTGATTGAACTTTTGGAAACGCCAACATATCGCGATCCAAGTGCACTCATTAGTATGGCGATGGGTAAAGATATTTCGGGTAATCCCGTATTAACTGATTTAGCCAAAGCCCCACACATGCTAGTTGCGGGTACAACGGGTTCTGGTAAATCGGTTGCGGTAAACTCGATGATTTTATCGATGTTGCTTAAATATACACCTGACCAGTTGCGTTTGATTTTAATCGATCCAAAACAGCTTGAACTTGCAAACTATAATGATATTCCGCATTTATTAACTCCAGTCGTTACTGACATGAAAGATGCAGTAAGCGCGTTGAACTGGTGTGTGAATGAAATGGAACGTCGTTATAAGCTGATGTCGTTCTTAAAGATTCGTAAATTAAGTGACTACAACCGTAAAGTTGAAGAAGCAATTGCGAATGGGGAAGATCTCATTGACCCAACTTGGAAACCAAGTGATTCGGCGACACAAGAACGCGCACCTCGTTTAACACCATTACCATCTATTGTGATTGTTGCGGATGAGTTTGCCGATATGATTATGCAGGTGGGTAAAAAAGCAGAAGAAATGATTACGCGTTTAGCGCAAAAATCTCGTGCTGCTGGTATTCACCTATTGCTCGCAACTCAACGTCCATCTGTTGATGTCATTACCGGTTTGATTAAAGCCAATATTCCAACGCGTGTCGCATTGCGTGTAAACAGTAAAATCGACTCGCGTACTATCTTGGACGCAGGCGGTGCAGAAGATTTGCTCGGTCATGGTGATATGCTGTTCTTAGGGCCTGGTAAAATCGAGCCTGAGCGTGTGCATGGTGCATTCATTAGTGATGATGAAGTCAACCGCATTTGTGATGCTTGGCGTGAACGTGGTGAGCCAGATTATGTCGACGAAATCTTGACTCCATTTGACGAAGAACCGACTTCACGTGGTTTTGAAGAGGGTGAGGGTGGTTCTGACCGTGATGCACTTTATGATCAATGTGTGTCATTCGTTTTAGAAACTCGTAAAGCTTCTACATCGTCGCTACAGCGTAAATTTAGCCTTGGTTATAACCGTGCTGCCCGTATCATTGACCAAATGGAAGAGAACGGCATTGTGAGCGCAATGGGACCTAATGGTAAGCGAGATATTTTAGTTTAAGAACTTATCCCTAAAAAAAGCCTCTCTGGAGGCTTTTTTTATAATTTAAATAAACTGATCTATTTATAAAATGACTTAAAGATTTTAACGTATAGTAAAAAATGCTAATGTATTTTTCCTAAATAAATAACAACGAATTAAATCTGGAGGAAAACATGTTACTTGCTCTAATTACTTTAGCTTTTATCCATTTTTGTGCACTTATTACTCCAGGACCTGATTTTTTTCTTGTATCTCAAACAGCGATTAGTCGATCACGTAAAGATGCTATGTTAGTGGTGGGTGGTATCACAGCAGGTGTTATGTTTTGGGCTTGTTTAGCACTGATGGGACTAAACCTTATTTTTGAGAAAATGGCTTGGTTAAAACAAGGTTTACTCATCGCCGGTGGCTTATATTTATGTTGGTTAGGCTATCAGATGTTACGTTCGGCATTTTCAAAAAATCAGCAAGAAGATAATGTTGCTGTAGAGCTACCAAAAGCACCTTATCTATTTTTTATTAAAGGCCTGATAACCAATCTATCAAATCCTAAAGCTGTTATTTATTTTGGTAGTGTTTTCTCTTTATTTTTAGCCAACCCTCAACTTGATCAGGTTCATTGGCTGCTCTTTATTATTGTCACAGTCGAAACAATTTTATGGTTCTGCTTTGTGACTTTTATTTTTTCATTACCAAGTTTTAGATCAGCTTATCGTAATTTTTCAAAATGGATTGATGGTATTTCAGGTGGTATTTTTACCGTATTTGGTATTTTCCTCATTGGTAATCGGTAAATTTAGATAAGAAAAAAGCCTCTTGAAGAGGCTTTTTTTAATTGCTAAATTTTAGATCACTTATATAGAAATAATATAATAAAACTGACAATAATCAGTAGCCACATGATAGATCCTATAATGATTAAAATGATTTGAGGTGTATTGAATTTTTCTTGCTCAATTGTCGTATTTAATTGTTTTTGTGCATAGTTCAACGCTTTAAATGCTGGTATTAAAAATATAATACTGCATAGAGAGATAAGCCAGTAAGGATCGGGTAGGCTAGCTAGTAAAGATGTAATTAGATATGCTAAATACATCCAACCTGAAGAGAAATCATTAGTATACCCTTGTTCTTTGGCGTAGTTTTTTATGTGATTAAATAGTGAATATAAAAAGAATATAGAAAAAATTGCACGAGCAGCAGGCATAATATTTAAATTATCTTTGATTAGAAAAAATCGCCATGCTTTAAACATCCACCAAATTGGGTATAAACCAAAGGAAATTAAGGATAGAAAGATAAACTTATTAACACTAATAATTTTTAAATTTTCTATATGATTTGATTGGATGGGTTGTGTTTGTTTTAAATTAATAGGTTCTGGGTTCATAAATTTATATTTAGAATAAAATGGTGTTGATGACTTTAAGATTATTTGTAATAAATGTAAATAATTTAGGAAATTGAATAAACCACATAATCTATCTCTTAAGTTTTACTAAGATAGATTATGCAGTCTTATTCAAATAAAAAAAGCTTAAGCAAACTTTGCTAGAACTTCTAAAAATGGTGCCGATTGACGCGGAAATTTGGCAATCACATCATGGATGCGTTGGCCTTCAGGGTCTTTGGCATTAATATCGCGTCCGTCCGCAATAAATTGAGTCAAAAGACGTTCATAGTCTGTTGGACGCATATGTTTGAATGCATGGTAGAGCACATGAAAATCTGCGTTCACACCCGCTGGCGGAAGTTGGTTGAGGTAGGCAAAAACACGCTCATCGGACCATTCTTCATTGAAAGTTGCTGGCTGTGATAATGCCATGACAATCTCCTCAGTTTTAAAAAAGGCAAAATAACTTGCGTTATTTTGCCTTGATTCTGTTTTATTGAATAGTCAGAAATAGAATTATCGTTCTTCAGGTAAATTGATATTCATTTCTAACATTTCGATATTAGCTTCGGAGCGAACCTGCATTTGGATATGCTGTTCACCTACACCGCTGACATAACGACTAACCACTTGCATGATTTCTTTCTTCATCTGATCAATCTTGTCTTGGCTTAAACGGCGGCCTAAACCTTGTTCAGAAGCAACAATAACTTTTAAACGATCTTTTGCAGTTTGAGCACTTGATGGCTTTTCGTCACTGCTAAATAATTTACTCCAGAATCCTGCCATATCTACGCTCCAAATAGTCGTGCTAACCAGCCTTTAGGTTGAGCTGTGATGTGTCTATAAGGACGGTCTTCACCAAGAAAGCGAGCAACCAAATCATCATAACCCTGACCAGCTTTAGTTTCTGAATACAGAATTACTGGCTTACCTTCGTTTGATGCTTGTAATACACTTGGACATTCTGGAATAACACCTAATGTCGGTACGCGTAAAATATCTTTAGAAATATCATCAATGGTCAGCATTTCCTGACGGTCTGCACGTTCAGGGTTGAAGCGTGTAATACATAAATGTTTACGTATACGTCCTTCGTTTTGTTCAACCTTTTTGGTTTTGCTATCTAACATACCAATAATACGGTCAGAGTCACGTACTGAAGAGATTTCAGGGTTTGTTACAATGATTGCTTCATCTGCATGATACATGGCTAAAATTGCACCACGTTCAATACCAGCAGGTGAGTCACAAATGATGTAATCAAATTCTTGAGATAGCTCATCAATAACACGAGCAACACCATCGTCGCTCAACGCATCTTTATCACGTGTTTGTGAAGCCGGTAAAATATAAAGGTTTTCGATATCTTTATCGCGAATAAGGGCTTGCTGCAGACGTGCTTCGTTGTTAATCACATTGACAAAATCATAAACAACACGACGCTCACAACCCATAATTAAATCAAGGTTACGTAAGCCTACATCAAAATCAATCACAACAGTTTTATGACCACGAAGGGCTAAACCTGTTGCAAAAGATGCGCTCGTTGTAGTTTTACCTACACCACCTTTGCCTGATGTTACGACAACAATTTTGGCCACCGAATCCACTCCTATTATGGTCATTCACCCTTAAAAGGGCTGTTTTTTGGTGATTTGCTTAATAAACTAAAGTTCAATCGCTTCAAATTCAAGCTCTTGCTTTTCATTTAAATAAATATGTACTGGTTTTTTTACCACATGTTTAGGGATATCATCTGCGACACAATACGTTCCGGCAATGGAAACGAGCTCAGCCTCTAAAGATTGGCAAAAAATGCGTGCAGCTGCGTGCCCGCCCGCACCAGCAATGACTCTACCACGAACTGTGCCATAAATATGTATATTTCCTGATGCAATCACTTCAGAACCACTATTCATGCCAGCTTTTAAAATAATATCGCCGTTATCTTGTACGAGGGATTGGCCTGTACGTAAAATTTCATCATGATAAGAGGTAATATGAGCAACCGCTATCTTGTTTAGTGGTTTTTTTGTTTCTGCTGAAGATGATGCAGGAGCGGTAGCAGGTTTTTCTACAATTGCGACTTGCTCTGTTGTGGCTTTAATACGCTGTAATGGTTGATCTGCCGGTAAAACAGGGAATTGAATAGCGCGAGCTTCATCTCCTAAAATACCGTCGATTACCGCCATAGGCTGTAGACCCAAGCTCACCAGAAGTTGAATTAATGCAATTAACTCTTGCTCAACCGTACTATCAATAATCACTAAAGTTCCTTGATAGGAACCTTCATTTAATATATTTGATAATTGCTGGCGGATCACATCATGATCATTGGTATCGAAGGTTATCCTGCTAAAGTTAACCATTCTGCCGGTAATCCGGATATCAGCCATAAGTCTTCCTTCAAGGCGTTAAAACGAGCTGTAATATCGTTAAGTTTATTGTAAATAGAGCAAATGCTAGAACAAATCGTGCCAATTCTCTAGCGTGTTTAATAAAAAATTAAGTAAATGCTTATTCTTTGATTCGATCATACTCCGCAAGCGTTTGTTGCCATTGTTTTACCTTGACCTGTTTTCGTACAGACTCCAGTGTCTCGAACACGACAGATTCAACCAATTGCTCAAGCTGACGATTATTAATATTTATTTCACTCACTTTTTGAGAAATTAATTGATAAGTAGAATTCGGACTGTTTGGTGATCCCTCAATTAAAGGTTCAATTAAACCTGCACTAATATTTTCACCTAATCTTTGGCCAATACTCTGAATTTGCTGTTCAATACGACCACCGACTAAAGGAATTAAGCGTAATAATTGGGTTAGCTCAGGTGTATCTACTATGGCCTGATCTACAATTTTCCCAACACCTTTTGTTATTGCCGGTTTTTGTTCTTTTAAAGCAGTCGCTAAAGACTCTTGTAATAATGCTGTTAGGGTAGCAGTAAATTGCTCACGATGATGATTAACTAAGTCGTGAATAATCTGTTTATGGCTAGAACTGGTTTGAAGTTCATATCTAATGCCATCAATCACTGTAATAACAACACGATCGGAAAGTTCTTCCATGACAACGCGATAGTAAAATAAACCAGTCTTTCTCCAGCTTTCTGGAATAACTCGATAGCCCATTTCGTGTAAACGATAAGCAATAATCCCAGCTCGGAACAAACGTAGAAAACGAAGCTGAGGAATAATGGCTAAAATTTCATACCAGTGAATAAAAGGGAAAAAGAACCAACGTTTATGGTGTTTATTGATGATTGCAATGCTCCAGCGCACGAGCAGCTCAACAATTAAAAAACCAATAAACCAAGCTTCTGATGTGATCACCCACGGGTGTAATGAATTACGGTAAAAGCTCAATATCTGAGGCAAATGAATGTGTTCAAAGAACCATGCCCCAATACTGCTCATTAAAAAGAAATTAGTCGCAAGACAGAACAGGTTAAAAATAATAATAAACACCATAAAGATGTCATAGATCAAAAACAGCTTAAACGAAAGGCTGTTTGGATCTACATGATGATATTTCGTTTTTTTCCCAGCGCTGTTTTGCATAATAACGGATGCTTTCTTAAATATTTGTAGAGGTATATTGAGATTTCATTTGCTCAATAAGTTGATCTTTTTCGGTCCAGATTTCATGCACCCATTGTTGGAAACGTTCACGGTAAACCGCATCGTGTTCATAGTTTCCACCAAGAACCCAGTCTGGAATTTCAATTTTACGCAAATTTACTGCAATTCTTGAAACATCACCGAGCCAGAAATCGCTATATCCAGGAACGCCATTAGGATAGACAATTGTCATATCAACTAAGGCATCAATTTTGTCACCCAAAATATTCAAGGCAAGTGCCAAGCCACCTGCTTTTGGTTTAAGCAAATGCTTATATGGCGATTTTTGCTGGTCATGTTTTTCTTGAGTAAAACGAGTACCTTCTAAATAATTCAATAATGTGAAGGGCTGACTTAAAAGCTGTTCACAAGCTTTACGTGCTTCCATCATGTCACGATCTTTAAGTTCAGGATTCTTTGCAACCTGTTCTTTTGTGTGACGTTTCATCATCGGGAAGCCAAGAATTTTAAAAGCTTGCCCAACGAAAGGAATAAAGATGAGTTCCCATTTGGTAAAAAAACGGGTGAGTGGCATACGGGTTAAACCAAAATATTGATTCACCGTCGTATCAACCCAACTTTGGTGGTTACACGTCATGAGATAACGACCTTGCATATTTAGGTCAAGCCCCTCATCAATCGTGATATCCCATTTTAGATTTGGTAAAACATGGTCAATTAACCAATTATTTACCCCTAACCAGCTGTTTGTAATTTGAATATTGGTTTCATCTATTTTAGATGATTTTTTTAAAAGCTTAGTCAGACCTAGTGCAAGAACAGGTGGACCATGAAAAAACGTACTTCCTGTAATGACTGTACCTACAGTGAGTCCACGTGTAATTTTTTTTAGCGCAGATTGCTTATTGGGTGCAGTTGACATATGAATGACCCCGAATGTCTAAAATCCATAGAAAAGTTGTTCAACTATAACTGTCATAATATGAAATACAACGATATCTTAGACAACAATGAAGAAATTGTGATGAGGTAGCATCTTAAAGTGCATCAAAATATTACAAAAACATAACTAAACTGTTTATTATTAACAAAATATCAATGTTTTATACTTCCTTTTTGTTTCATTATTCACTCAACAACAAAACACTCAAAGTGAGGAGGCATGCAATGCGTGCATTAGTTATTTCAACAGTGGTAGGGGCAGCAGTAGTACTTTCTGGTTGTCAAACAACAGGTAACAACCTTGGTGGCGTTGAATACGATAAAGCCGCATTAGGTACATTAATCGGCGCAGCAGCTGGTTACGGTATTTCTAAATCAAGTGCAAACTCTAGCCGTCAAAACAACCGTGCTGCAGCAATTGGTGCAGTTCTTGGTGGTGCTAGTGGTTTATACCTTGACCAAAAAGAGAAAAAATTACGTCAACAAATGGCTGGTACTGGCGTAGACGTTGGCCGTAATCCAGATGGTTCTGTTCAATTAATTATGCCTGGTAGCATTACTTTTGATACAAACAAATCAAACATCAAGCCAAACTTCTACTCAACTTTAAACAAAGTTGCTCAAACTTTGGCTGAAGATAACAAGAGTGCAATTCTTGTAACAGGTTATACTGATAACACTGGTAATGATTCAATTAACATTCCATTATCACAAGCACGCGCTCAATCAGTACGTAGTTATTTAGCTAGCCAAGGCGTATCTGCTAGCCGTATCGACGCGCAAGGTTTTGGTTCATCTAACCCAATCGCAGATAACTCAACTGCATCTGGCCGTGAACAAAACCGTCGTGTAGAAATCAGCATTTATGCTAAACAATAAGATTTAGTTTATTGTTTCAAAAACCACCTTCGGGTGGTTTTTTTATGGGTGCAGTATAAGAAATAATCACGACATTCTGCGGCGCATAAATTGCATTATTAGACATCATTTATACATATCCATAGATTTACTATTGGGATTCTAAAACAGAGATGACTATAATCATGCTCGAAAAATTAAGAGGTAATACACGATGTCATCTGCCAGTCAATTGAACAACAAGCAAGAAGAAGCCATGAAATATACTCAGGGCCCTTTATTGGTGCTTGCTGGCGCTGGTTCAGGTAAAACATCGGTAATTACGCGTAAAATTGCCTATTTGGTGCAGCATTGCCGTATTCCAGCGCATCGTATAACCGCGATGACCTTCACAAACAAAGCTGCTCGTGAAATGAAAGAGCGTGTGACCAAGCTTTTGTCACGTGAAGAATCAAAAGGTTTATCTGTTTCGACTTTTCATACTTTTGGTTTAAACCTTTTACGTTTAGAACTTAAAAATTTACCTTTAAAAGCTAATTTTTCGATTTTAGATGCAGATGACTGTAAACGTATTTTGATGGATTTGATGCATCGCGACAATTTGTCAGGTGCAGAGAGTAAAGAATTAATTGCTAAGGCAATGAAGAAAATTTCAGATTGGAAAAATGATCTGATCGTGCCAGAGCAAGCACATTCAACTTGTGAAACACCTGAAGATGTACAGTTTGCCCATCTTTACCAACTTTATGAACGTAATTTACGTGCTTACAACGCTGTTGATTTTGATGACCTAATTGTTATGCCAACACGTTTACTGCAAGAGAATGCAGAAGTACGTGATAAATGGCAAAACCGTGTTCGCTATTTATTGGTCGATGAATATCAAGATACCAACACCGCTCAGTATATTTTGGTGAAACTTTTAGTTGGGGTAATGGGTCAGTTCACCGCGGTAGGTGATGATGACCAGTCGATTTACGCATGGCGTGGTGCTAAGCCTGAAAATATGGCGTTGCTTAAACAAGATTTCCCAAATCTACATATTATTAAGCTTGAACAAAATTACCGTTCGACCAGCCGTATTTTAAAAGCTGCCAACTGTGTGATTCAAAACAACCCACATATTTTTGATAAGAAATTGTGGAGTGATAAAGGGCATGGTGAGGTTATCCGAATCATTACATGTCGTAATGATGATGATGAAGCAGAACGCGTAGTCAAAGACTTACTGACTCATAAGCTAATGAACGGTAAGAACTGGAAAGATTATGCCGTTTTGTATCGCGGAAACTTTCAGGCACGTGTATTAGAAACCCAGCTTCGCCAAATGCAAATTCCGTATAAACTCTCTGGCGGTACTTCGTTCTTCGCTCGTGCAGAAATTAAAGACGTGATGAGTTATTTACGTCTTATTATTAATCCAGAAGATGACAGTGCTTTCTTGCGTATTATTAATACGCCTAAACGTGCGATTGGCCCAGTTACTCTTGAGAAGTTAGGTTTATTCTCGCAAGAAAATAATTTGTCTTTACTTGGTGCTTCTGCTGATCAACGTTTAAGCATGGTGCTTCCTAAAAAGGCAGAAACTCAGCTTCATGAGTTTGCTGACTTTATCGCGACATTTACGCGTGAATTGTTAGAAGACGATGAACCTGTGCCTAAAGTTCGTCAAATGATGAACGAAGCTGGTTATATGGATTACGTTCGTGAACAGTCTGCAACACCTGCACAAGAGAAAAGTAAGCTCGATAACATTGAGAATTTATTTACCAGTATTCAAAACCTCATTAACCGTGCAGAAGACGTTGATGAAAAAAATATTGAAAGCGTCATTCGAAAACTGGTTCTGCTTGATCTGTTAGAACAGCAACAGGAAGAAGAAGATACGGACAAAGTTAACTTACTTACTCTGCATGCTGCAAAAGGTTTGGAATTCCCATATGTGTACATTATGGGACTCGAAGAAGAACTATTGCCGCATAAAAACTCGATTGCAGCAGAAACCATTGAGGAAGAACGCCGTCTCATGTACGTGGGAATTACCCGTGCACGCCAAGGTTTAACATTAACACTGGCAGAACAGCGTAAAAATGGCGGACAGATGAAACAGATGACACCTAGCCGTTTCCTTGATGAACTTCCGCAAGATGAGCTGGAGTGGTTAGGGCGTAAAAAGAAAATTGCGGCTAATGTTGACCCTAAAGAACAGGCTCAACAATATCTGGCAAATTTAAAAGCTTTATTAAAGCGTTAATTTTTTAATTTTTAGGAAATCCCATGAAAGTTCAAGTGAAATTGCTCGATCCGCGTTTAGGTAAAGAATGGCCTTTACCTTCATATGCAACAGCAGGTTCAGCGGGTTTAGATTTACGTGCCTGCGTCGATGAAGCAATTGATATTGAACCAGGACAAACTGTTTTAGTTAAAACAGGTATGGCAATTTATATTCATGATGTAAATTTTGCTGGTTTAATTTTACCGCGTTCAGGTTTAGGTCATAAACACGGTATCGTGCTTGGCAACTTAGTTGGTTTGATCGATTCAGATTACCAAGGTGAATTGATGGTTTCGGTTTGGAACCGTGGTCAAACAACATTCCGTTTAGAACCAGGTGAGCGCTTGGCACAATATGTTTTAGTGCCAGTCGTACAAGCTGAATTTGAGCAAGTAGAAGAATTTGAAGAAACTTTACGTGGCGCTGGTGGCTTTGGTCACACAGGTAAACAATAAGTTTTTTAAAATATTAACGAAAAAGAAACGCCTGTTGAACAGGCGTTTCTTTTTATATCTTGAATGTTACAATGGATTATATTACAACACGCTTTACTCATATTCTTTTAACTTTTTTAGCAAATAAACCTTTCAAAAATTTTGAATAATCTATGTTTTTGCGATAGATCGGATTGATCTTTAAATAGAAGATACGCTATGAATGTAAGACACTCATTTCCAAAAAGTATTTTTCGTGCTTACGATATTAGAGGCAAACTTTCTTACTTAACCGCGGACGTTGTTCGTTCGATTGCCTACGGATTGGCACAACAATACAAACAAGCAGAACAAACCCAATTAGTGATTGGCTATGATGCCCGTCTCACAAGTCCAGCCTATGCACAATTAATTGAAGAAATTTTAGTAGAACAAGGTTTAAAAGTTACCAACATTGGTTGTTGTTCATCACCAATGATGTATTACATTGCGAGAGATTTTGGTGGCAATGGCATTATGGTGACTGCAAGCCATAATCCAAAATCGGATAATGGTATTAAGTGGATTTTAAAAGGTGAACCGCCGTCTCCGGAAATGATTCAGCAGGTGGGTGACGAAGCTCAAAATTATGTACCAGCTCATTCCATTTCTGTACTTGAGTTAACCCTACCTCAATTTAAAGCTGAATTTTGCCAGAAATATCAGCAAGCCATTTTTAAAGATATTCAATTAAAACGTCCTTTAAAAGTTATTTTAGATGGTTTACATGGCTCTGCTGGACACTGCTCAAAATTAATCTTGGAAAAAATGGGCTGTGAAGTCATTGCTTTACGAACCCATCCGAATGGCGAGTTTCCAGATCATGCACCAGACCCTTCGCATGCAGCTCATTTAACTCATTTGCGTAAAGCAGTGGTTGAGCAGCAAGCAGATATCGGCATTGCTCTGGATGGTGATGGAGACCGTGTCGTTTTAGTCGATGAAAAAGCCCAGATATTGACAGCAGACCGTTTATTATCACTTTTTGCGCAAATGTGCTTAGAACAACACCCTGAGCAAGAAATTGTTTTTGACGTGAAATGTTCACGCATGGTTCAAAAAACGGTCGAACAACTCGGCGGAAAAGCAAAAATGATTCGCACGGGAAGTAGCTTCTTAAGAGCTTATTTATCTCAGTCAAATGGACGCGCCATTTTTGGTGGAGAATATGCAGGCCACTACGTTTTTAATGATGGGCGTGGTTTCGGATACGACGACGGTCTATATGCTGCATTACGTGTAATGGAATATTTTACTCAATCGAGTGCGACAACAATTTCTGAATTATTTGCTCCTTATCCAGAAAGATGTTGTACAGAAGATACCTATATTGGTACGTATCAGTCTGATCCAAAGTATGTATTACAAGATATTGAAATTTTAAGTCATCGTTTAGGTGCCCGCATCAGTAAAATCGATGGCGTACGTCTTGATTTTGATGATGGTTTTGGCATTATTCGAGCATCAAATACTGGTGAATATTTTACAGTAAGATTTGATGCAGATAATCCTTTACGATTAAAGGAAATCCAGCAAAAATTTGTAGATATGTTGCAAGAGCACTATCCGCAAATTGCACAAGAACTTTCAGAGGCCTAAGTAAGGAGAGGCGTAATGCCCCAACATCAGCATATCGGTGTCGACAAAGCAAAAATCTTGATTGAAGCTTTGCCGTATATTCAACGTTTTACTGGTAAAACGCTGGTGGTGAAATACGGTGGCAACGCGATGACTGATCCGGAGCTCGAAAGTTCATTTGCTCGCGATATCGTTTTACTTAAAACTGTCGGGTTAAATCCGATTGTTGTTCACGGTGGTGGACCACAAGTAGACTCATTTTTAAAGCAGTTAGGCCGCGAGTCTGACCGTATTGACGGTATGCGTGTAACTGATGCTGCAACCATGGAAGTGGTTGAAATGGTATTAGGTGGTAGCGTAAATAAATCAATTGTTAACCTGATTAATAAACATGGTGGCCGTGCAATTGGTTTAACAGGGAAAGATGGTAATTTACTTCGTGCCCGTAAATTACTTATGGAAAAGCAAGAAGAAGACGGTTCTATCAAACATATCGACTTGGGTATGGTTGGTGAAGTGACTGGCGTTAAAACAGATGTATTGGAAATGTTCACTCAAAGTGACTTTATTCCAGTGATTGCACCATTAGGTGTGGATGAAGAAGGCAATACTTATAATATTAATGCTGATTTAGTTGCAGGTAAGGTTGCAGAAGCACTAGGCGCTGAAAAGTTAATTTTGCTTACCAATATTACTGGTGTGCTTGATGAAAATAAAAATTTGTTAACTGGTCTTACTACGCAAGAAGTTGATCGCCTCATTGAAACAGGTGTGATCTATGGCGGTATGATTCCTAAAGTAGGCTGTGCACTTGATGCTGTCAAAGGCGGTGTTGTAAGCGCACATATTGTTGATGGCCGCGTACCACATGCAACATTGCTTGAAATCTTCACTGATCATGGAGTGGGTACACTCATTTCTAATCGCACTAAAACAGCTTAAGAAATCCGCTATTCTCAATAAAAAGATCACCCTAGGTGGTCTTTTTTTATACCACTTTAGTTTGGTCATTTTTTTGTCATGAGCTTTGACTAGTGTAAGGGGTGTCACTAGGAGCGTTCATTATGCTGGAAAAATTTAATCAATATCGCCAAACCTGGACTTTACCTTTAAATCGTCATAAAGCAATAAATCAGACACAATTTCGTTTTGAATGGGTTGATAATTTAAAAGAATTACAAGATGTACAGCGGTTTCGTGCACAACAATTTAGCCAACAATTTGGAATTCATTTTGAAGATAACTTAGACCAAGACATTTATGATTTTGGTTGTGAGCATGCAGTCTTACGTGAAAAGTGGACTGGAGAGATTGTCGCATATACCCGTCTAAAACTATTTCAAGGTCATGAGATTGCACAAAGCTACAGCGCACATGAGTTTGATATTGTTCCTCAGTTATCACATCTTCCTAATGTATTAGAAATAGGGCGTACCTGTGTCCATCCTCGCTTTCGTAATGGTAAAGCATTATCGACACTGTGGTTGAACCTTGCACCGAAAGTGCTATGGTCAATGCGCGCTAAATACTTGATGGGGTGTGTCAGTATTCATTTGCAAGATAATTTGGCTAGAGCGTACTACACGCATCGCCAGATTCAGCAATTATCTGAAAGTAAAACCATTGATATTCGTTCGAAAAAAATCTACGAACCTGAATATCCTGAATTTAGCTTTCCACAAGATGAGCGTATGCCGAAACTCTTCCAAATGTATTTGAGCATGCAATCAAAACTATCGAAACAGGCTTTTTTTGATGAAGAGTTTAACTGTCTAGATTATTTTGTATTTCTGGAAGTGAATAAAGTGGCAACTTCATTTGTCATGAATAAAATGGGTCAGCGTTAATCATATGTTGTATTTTCTAATAGCCAGCACATATTGAGATTTGCAAGCAATTTTACTCTCATGCACAATAGAGCAGATGGGGTAATTAGAAGTAGTTTAAAAGCGATATGTGCCAGCTATTAGGAATGAATTGTGCAACACCAACGGATATTACTTTTTCTTTCCGTGGTTTTTCACAGCGTGCAGGAATTACCTCAGACCATAGTGATGGATTTGGTATCGCATTTTTCGAAGATAAGGCTTGCCGTTTATTTGTCGATAACCAGTCGGCAGTTGAATCTCCAATTGCCGATCTTATCCGTAATTATCCTATTAAATCACGTAACGTGATCGCGCATATTCGTAAAGCGACTCAAGGTAAAATCACTTTAGAAAATTCTCATCCCTTTATTCGAGAGTTGTGGGGGCGTCATTGGATTTTTGCCCATAATGGTGATTTACATGACTTTGATCCACCACTGAGTGGACGTTTTACGCCAGTGGGGAATACAGACAGTGAACGCGCATTTTGTTATTTGCTCGATCAACTTGTTGAAGCTTTTGGCTATGAAGAACCAAGCCTTGAGCAGATATTTGAAGTATTAGAAAAAATTTCGCCACAAATTGCTGAGTACGGCACATTTAATTATTGCTTATCGAATGGCAAGGCATTATTTAGTTACGCGATTACTAAATTACATTGGTTGGTTCGAGAATATCCATTTAATCAGGCTCATTTAATTGATTTAGATGTCGAAGTCGATTTTAGTCAGGTAACAACCCCTGAAGATCGTGTGGCAGTAATAACAACTGAACCTTTAACACATAATGAAAATTGGACAGCTTATCAGCCCGGTGAAATGATTTTATTTCAACATGGCGAACCAATTAAAAAAGCAATTACTTATGTAGAGAGATTAAAGTGTGAGCAGGAAAATCCTGAACTTAAACGTATTACTCGTGCAGATCAATATTAATATAAAGTATATTTAAAATATATAAATAGGAATATCTATATATATTAAACGCTTAATAATAAAGTATTTTGTTTAAAAAATACTTTATTATTTTAGTTGGTTAAAATTTTAAAAAATAAATAAAAACAATAATTTATGTTTAATATAATTTTTATATGATAAACCCGACAAAATAGCTTTGTTTTTATTTATATTCTTTAAATATATCATGAGGTTTATGCAACAGTCATTGAACATCATTGGGGAGATGTATGAAAATGAAATGGGCTTCAGAATATAATACGGGTATTGATGTTATTGATGAGCAACATAAACGAATACTTGATTATATTAATGAAATTGATGATGTAAAAGATGATGCAGATAGACGTCGAATTAAAGATGTTTTAGATAATATTATTGATTACACGCAATCTCATTTTACTTTCGAAGAAAGTTTACAAGAGGAAGCCGATTATAAATATCGTGTACCACATAAACGTGTACATGACTTATTTATTAAAAAGATAGAGTTATATCGTGAGCGTTTTGAAATGGGACATACTGTTGAAAAAGAGCTACAAGAAATTTTAGCAAAATGGTTAATTAACCATATTCAACATGATGATGCCGATTATGTAGGGGCTGTAAAAGAAAATATGATGGGAATTATTAGAGAAAAAGAAAAGAAGAAAGGGAAAAACTGGTTTGCTCGGTTTTTCGCATAACTTAAATAACAAAACTTATAATTTTAGTTAGCGCAGCAAACTATCGTTTCGGTAGTTTGCTTTTTTTATTGAGCAAGCTTTGATTTTCAGGCATGAGACGGGCAAAATATCTATAGTCTTTTTCAAGGAATGCATAATGCAGGACATACCTATGTCACGATGGTTATCGCCCCTGATGGCGTTTTGCTTGTCTTTCATCATTATGGCGACATTGGCACCCGCTGTGGGGATCCAGATTGATCGTCAAATCGATTTCTGGTTATTGTGGTTGGGCACAATGCTGTTATTAGCTCTGCCAGTTTGTTATTTAGAAATTGCCTTAGCAAAACGGTCGAAGACTACTGCTTTAAATGCTTTATCAAGTTTAACTCGTGAAGCAGATAGTTCACCAAAATGGCGTTTGGCTGGTTGGCTTGCAGTTATTTTTATTCCATTTTTAGCCGGGAATGTACTGAGTACTGCTGGCAATTTACTGACAGTACAGCTTAATAACAGTATTTCTGGGCAAATTATTTTTGCTGGTCTTGCAGTTGCGGCTTTAATTTTATCTTTTATTCCGCGTCAGATTTTAATTGTGTTAATGACAGTCGGTGTAATTGCTTCTCTTGTTTTAGCTAATACAATGGGAACGACTTTACAGCCTTGGCATTGGACAAATGTTGAGTTTAAAGAGTGGGGTAATGCAACTGTACTTGCTCTTGTTGCGAGTGGTTTAGGCTTAGGACTTTACTGGCAAAATAGCTTGTCTGTAATTCACTCTCAAGAAGGCGCTACAAGAACTGTACTTCCAATCTGGTTAGCTCAGTTAATTGCTGTTGTTGCGTTTGGTTTCTTTTCTCTTCAAGCACAGCTTCCTGTTTTTACCTGGCTTTTTACTGCGGTAATGACAACAGCGCTGTTTATTCAACTTGCTAAAGAACAGCTTGCTCAACGTCAACTGGTGTACGTTTTACAATGGGTGATTATTGTTGTAGCAATTGCAGTTTGGGCTGTGCCGGAACTTCACGGCATCTTTACGCTGATTTTGATGCTTTGGGGATTACTCATTTGCCTGATCTATGCAATTTTTGCTGGCTGGATTATGAAAATTAGCCACTTGCGTAAATCAATGAATTTTAGCAATGAGTTGTTCTATAACTTGTGGCGTATTGCGGTACGTATTGTTTTACCGCTTTCAATTGTAATTGCCATGATTGCGGTAGTTGGACAAATTATCTGATGGAAAAAGCTCAGCAAGTGTGGGTTGCTTTTGCAGCCCCAGAGCAACAGTTTCTAGTTGCTATTCCATTTGAAGCTGGAATGACAGCATTACAAGCAGTTGAAGCGAGTGGGTTGCAGACACAGATAAGTTTGCCGGAGCCATTACAACTTGGCATATTTGGTGCAAAAGTTGAAGCACATGCGATTTTACAAGCAGGTGATCGGGTAGAGGTCTATCGGCCTTTAACGATTAATCCTAAGGATATACGCCGTAAACGCGCCGAGCAAAATCCTGTGGGGCGATATATTAAAAGTAATCGCTTAAAGCAATAAGCCCCATAAATAAAACCCCTCGAAGTATTTCACTTGAGGGGTTTATTTTTATTAGAAAAAACGATTATAGTGGTGGGGCAGTTAAAATCGCTTCTTTAGAAGCAGGTAAACCTGGTTGCGACTCTGGAATAGTTTCTAAACCTTCAATTTTAGTTACTGTGCCAGTGCCATCAAAGTAAATTTTTAAATGCTGACCATGTGCTGCGGGGATTTTTGCCTTTTTAGCATACGTTCCCGGGATATAGTTGTAAATGTAGTCCCAACGCTGAGGATTGAGTGGATCAGTCACAGTTGGACTACCAAGCAAAAAACGCACTTGCTGGAAATTCATGCCGACTTGTACTTGAGAGGCCTGAGCTTTGGTCAAAGGAGTCCCTTGAGGAATATCAACCTTATATACACCAAAGATTGAACAACCAGCAAGGAGTGAAGTGACTAATAACGTCAGCACGAGTTTTTGCATTTTGCTACACTATCCCAATAAATTATGATGCATTTGATCAAAGGATAGATCATACTTCATCTAAATTCTATTGCCTATTCCAACTTGAGATTTGTTGAGAGACCTTTTTTCATGCCTATTTCCAATCAAGATTTGCGCAAAGCTGGACTTAAAGTTACCCTTCCACGAATTAAGATTTTGGAATTATTAGAAAATTCAAAGCAACATCATCTTAGTGCTGAAGATATTTACAAGACTTTGTTAGAACAAGGGGAAGATGTCGGTCTTGCGACAGTTTACCGTGTGTTAACACAATTTGAAGCTGCAGGTATCATTCAGCGTCATCATTTCGAAAATAATCATTCTGTTTTCGAAATTATGCAAGAAGATCATCACGATCATTTGGTTTGCCATAATTGCAACAAAGTTATTGAATTTACTAATGATGTTATCGAGAAGGAACAGCATGCTGTAGCAGAGCAACATGGGTTTACCTTAACGGGTCACTCATTAAACCTCTACGGTTACTGTAACGAACCTGAATGTCAGGAAGTTCTGCGTAAGAAATAATCGTTTTCACACAAAGGAAACAAATAAAAAAGGAAGGTTACGTTTAACCTTCCTTTTTTTATGAAGAAATTACTGTCGGTCGAAGGTTAAATGCTGATTTGTGCCTGCAATTTGATCAGGTCCTTCTTCCGCAAGCTTAATCGTCAAACGTAAATCATTTGGTGAATCGGCATGTTTTAATGCATCTTTGTAGGTAATTTGGCCTGCTTTATAGAGATCAAACAATGCTTGGTCGAAGGTTTGCATACCGAGTTCACGTGATCGTTTCATTAAATCTTTAATTTCATGAATTTCACCTTTACGAATGTAATCTGAAATTAATGGTGAGTTAATTAAAATTTCAATTGCGGCGCGGCGAGAATTGCCATCAGGCGTTGGAATAAGTTGCTGAGCAATCATGGCCTTTAAGTTAAGAGATAAGTCCATGTAGAGCTGACTGTGGCGGTCACTTTCAAAGAAGTGAATGATACGGTCAAGTGCTTGGTTAGCGTTGTTGGCGTGCATTGTGGCTAATACAAGGTGACCTGTTTCAGCAAAGCCAATCGCGTAGTCCATTACTTCACGAGATCGAATCTCACCAATCAAGATGACATCTGGTGCTTGTCGCAAAGTATTTTTTAAGGCAATTTCAAATGAGTCCGTATCGATTCCGACTTCACGTTGGGTAATGATGCAGCCCGCATGTTCGTGAATAAACTCGATCGGGTCTTCAATGGTAATGATATGACCTTTAGTATTGTGGTTACGATAGCTAATCATTGAAGCTAAAGACGTCGATTTACCCGTACCTGTCGCACCAACAAAAATAATGATACCGCGTTTGGTCATTGATAAATCTTTAAGAACAGTCGGTAACTGCAAGTCATCAATTGAAGGAATTTTAGTTTCAATTCGACGTAGTACCATGCCTGGCATGTCACGCTGCTGAAAAGCGCTCACACGAAAGCGGGCAGTTTTATCACGGTTCATAATGGCAAAGTTACATTCACGAGTGTCTGCAAATTCTTTGCGTTGCTTTTCGCTCATGATGGAATGTAATAGTTGACCAATTACTTCGCCTGAAAGACTATTCTTTGAAATTGGAACAATTTGTCCGTTAATCTTCATAGATGGTGCAACACCATCTGTAATAAAAAGATCGGATGATTTTTTTTCAACCATGAGGTTGAGTAAGTCATTAAAATCCATATTTATTCTCTAATTATTTTTATAGGAATGATTCAGGCTGTTTTGCAGCAGTACGAGCCGTTTGTGGACTAATCACTCCACGAGAAACTAAACCTTTTAAGCTTTGGTCGAGTGTCGTCATGCCATGATTTGCACCAGTCTGAATTGATGAATACATTTGGGCGACTTTGTTTTCACGAATTAAGTTACGAATGGCAGGAATACCAATCATGATTTCATGTGCTGCGACACGCCCACCGCCATTCTTTTTAAGCAGGGTCTGTGAAATAACAGCCTGTAAAGATTCAGATAACATGGCACGAACCATGTCTTTTTCTTCGGCAGGGAATACGTCAATCACACGGTCAATGGTTTTTGCAGCAGAAGTCGTATGGAGCGTACCAAATACCAAGTGACCCGTTTCGGCAGCAGTAAGTGCTAAACGGATGGTTTCAAGGTCACGCATTTCACCGACCAAAATAATATCTGGGTCTTCACGCAGTGCTGAGCGTAGTGCTTCGTTAAAGCCATGTGTATCGCGATGTACTTCACGCTGGTTAATCAAACATTTCTTCGACTGGTGTACAAATTCGATAGGGTCTTCAACCGTTAAAATATGGTCATAACGATTTTCGTTGATATAGTCCATCATCGCTGCAAGCGTCGTAGATTTACCCGAACCCGTTGGGCCTGTAACCAGTACAATCCCACGTGGATAGTCGCAAATATCTTTAAAGATTTGACCTAAGCCTAAATCTTCCATAGTAAGTACTTTAGATGGAATGGTACGGAATACTGCACCAGCACCGCGGTTTTGGTTAAATGCGTTAACACGGAAACGAGCAACATTTGGCACTTCAAAAGAAAAGTCGGTTTCGAGCTTTTCTTCGTAGTCTCGGCGTTGTTTATCATTCATGATGTCATAGACCAGACGGTGAACATCTTTATGATCTAGAGCCGGTAAGTTAATGCGACGGACTTCACCATCAACGCGAATCATCGGTGGCATGCCAGCAGACAAGTGTAAATCGGACGCGCCATTTTTCACAGAGAAGGCGAGTAGCTCTGTAATATCCATAATTTCCCCAAGTAAATCAAAATATGTCATTATTTTGTAGAATAATATACGGCTTTCACCGAGGCTTACCAACACCTCGCTTTAGGTGAAAAGCAAAAAAGTTTTTTGAAAATGAGAACCTTGTCAATGAATTACCTGCAAGATGCGCGGCAGCACGTATTACAGCAAATCAGAGTTGCTTGTGAACATGCTCAGCGTGCGCCTGAAACTGTGCAACTTTTAGCCGTATCAAAAACACATCCGAGTGAAAGTTTGCGTGAAATGTATGCAGCAGGGCAAAGAGCATTTGGTGAAAACTATTTACAGGAAGCTTTGGAAAAAATCGAAGCTTTACACGATTTAGAAATTGAATGGCATTTTATTGGTCATGTTCAGCGCAACAAGACTAAACATTTGGCTGAAAAGTTTGATTGGGTGCATGGTGTAGATCGTTTAATTATTGCTGAGCGATTATCTAATCAAAGACTTCAAGATCAATCTGATTTGAATATTTGTTTGCAAGTGAATATTGATGGGCAAGACAGTAAAGATGGTTGTGCACCAGATGAGGTTGCGGAGTTAGTCGCTCAAATTAGCCAATTAGCAAAAATCAAACTACGTGGTTTGATGGTAATTCCAGCACCAGACAATACAGCCGCTTTTGTAGATGCTAAAGCCTTGTTCGATGCTGTGAAAGAAAAACATGCCTACCCAGAACACTGGGACACATTAAGCATGGGAATGTCAGGTGATTTAGACGCTGCGATTGTCGCAGGTTCAACCATGGTACGTGTAGGAACGGCTTTATTTGGAAAGCGCGATACAGTTGAGAAAAAATGACTTTTACAATTTAGATAAACGTTTTGTCGGGTAACTGTAATTTGTTAATTTAAATTTAATTTTCCTAGCTTATAACCCAGATATTTTAATATTTGAGTGTGTAGGGTATGGATTTGTTGCATGTTTTCATTCTGGCAATCATTCAGGGATTCGCTGAATTATTGCCAGTTTCTAGTTCCGCACACGTTATTTTAGCTGAAAAGTTAATGGGGTATGATCCATCTGCACCTGATATGACTTTCTTACTTGTGATGTTACATACAGGTACGATGTTTGCAGTGATTGTCTACTTTTGGAAATCTTGGAAAAAAACCTATTTTTCTTCTTGGGAAAGTTTTGAAAAACAAGCCTTCTATATTATTTTGGCAACGCTTATTACAGGCGTGCTTGGTTTAGCGCTTCAATCTTTGATTAAACATGTGTTTTTTGGCGGCGCGAGCAGTTTCGAAATTGAGCATTTATTTAGTAACTCAAAACTCATGGCAGCCGCGCTAATTTCGGCAGGTGTTCTTATTATTTTATCTTCACGTTTAGATCGTGGTCAGCAGGGTGAAATTAGTTTGCGTAGTGCTTCTATTATTGGGGCGGTGCAGGCTTTATGTTTGCCTTTCCGTGGCTTTTCACGTTCTGGTGCAACCATCTCTACAGGTTTATTTTTAGGTGTATCACGTCAAAAGGCTGAAGAGTTCAGTTTTGCGTTGGCTGTGGTACTAACACCAGCCGTTATTTTAAAAGAGTTATATCGTTTAATTCACGCTCAAGGCTTACAAACCGTGGCGCATGGACAAGTGTTCCATTCGATGGTTCCAAGCTTATTGGGCATGTGCTTTAGCTTCGGTGCTGGTCTTTTGGCGCTAAAATGGTTGTCTTCATGGTTAGAACATGGACGCTGGCATTTGTTCGGTATGTACTGTATCGGTTTTGCAGTTGTCGTACTCTCCGTGAATTAATTTTTTGATGTTTTAAAAATAAAAAATTAGTACAAGGTAATACTAGAAACAAAGGGGCGTAAATAATACGCCCCTTTGTTATATAAGATTCAATCAAGTTTAAGATATGAAATGCTAATAAATTAACCCACGACTTCAATCGTACTTGCGCCAGCACCAAGTGGTTTCACCTGAATTTGTACAGGAATACGCTCATGCATTTCTTGAATGTGTGAAATGAGAATGACCTGACGTCCCTGATTTTGCAATTGATCTAAAGCATTCATGACCATGTGCAAAGAAGAAGCATCCAAAGTACCAAAGCCTTCATCAATAAACAGAGATTCAATTTTCATTGAACCCGATGCCATATTGGCAATCGCTAAAGACAAGGCAAGGGCTGTTAAGAATGACTCACCACCAGATAAAGATGCGACAGAGCGGGTTTCTCCATCCATGTCGTGGTCAATAATCGCAAGACTTAACGATTGCTCTAGACGTTTAAGCGTATAACGCTGAGAAAGCATCGCCAGTTGCTGGTTAGCATGTTCTACTAAAATATCTAAGTGATATTGCTGGGCATAGTCACGGAACTCTTTACCTTTAGCATCGCCAATTAAACCTGAAATTTTGCTCCAGCGATGTTCTTCTTGCTGAATGTTTTGAATTTGCTCAGCGTATTGTTGCTGCTTCGCAAGATTTTGCTGATGCACCTCGAGCTTAAGCTTAAGCCGATCACGTACTTCAAGTTGTGCTTTAAGCTCTGCAATATTGTTTTGAATAAGGCTAACGAGCTTTTCATTTTCAATATCTGGCTGAGTTTGTAAATGCTCGCTCAATTGCTCTTGCATGGTCTTAAGGGCAGAAGAAGCTTCACTTAATAGACGCTCAGCATGATTAAGTTGGTTACGAATGTCTTGCTCTTGGGCAGAATTAATCTGCATGAGCGCCGTAAGATCAGATGCTTGAAAATCAGCGTGGGCCTTTAACCAGTTTTGAATTTGCTCATCAATCTGATGCTGATGTTGCGAGGTATGTTGATGTTGATGCTTAAGTTGATCGAGCGCCTGTTTTTGCTGTTCAAAGTGCTGTCTGGTTTGTTCGAAACGCTGTTTAGCTTCGTGATATGCCGTTTGTTGCTGCTGACGTTTGGCATCGTGCTCAATTAACCATTCGTGCGGTTTAATGTCAGCGCGACCAGTCATTTGTTGAATGAGCGACACCGCTTTTTCATTATTCTGTTGGCCTTTAAGCGTAATGTCTTTGAGATTTTGATCGACCTCATCAATTTGCTTGGTCATTTGTTCAAGATTGGCAGCTAACATTTTAAGTTCTTGTTGCTGCTGTTCAAAACGCTGTGCAAGCTGTTCTTGTTGTTCAAGCTGCTTAGCACGTGTGTCGAGAATCGCCCAAGTCTGCTTAGCCGTTTGGCTACTCGACTGCTGCCACGCGTGCTGCTCGGTTTCAGATAAACACTCAACAATATGTTGAACTTGTTGTTGCCATTGCTGTGCCGTATTGAGCAAACTTTCATTACGTTGAATCGTTTGAACAAGCTGATTGTGTTGTTTAATTGCTTGGGCTAAACGCAAGTTTTCTGAGTCAAATGAACTTAAAACAGTTTGTGCCGCTTGTCTGAGTTCGTTCAGCGTTAGCAAGATTTGTTCAGGAGACTGATTAAGCTCAATTTGCAATTGATTGAGGCTAAACTGCTGCTCAAGTTCTTGCTGCAAGCTTGATTGTTTGGCTTTAAGTTGAGTTAAGTATTTCTGAACTTGCTCAAGCTCGGCACGACACTGGGTAAGCGCATGTTGCTGTGTTTGCCATGTATTAAATTTAGTTTGCTCTAATGCAATAGCCTGTTGTTCTTGCTGTTGCTGTAAATCGAACAAGGCCTTGGAGACTGCACTGTCATCAACACGATAGGGGTGATGTGTGCTTCCACATACTAAACACGCTTCACCTTCTTTAAGATTGGCCCGTAACTGCTCAATATTTTCGGTGTGTAATAAACGCTGTTGTTGCAGGATGTGCTGTAAATTTTCACGTTCAGTTTTTGCTGTTTGGTACTCTTGCTCAGTCGACTGGCAAAGGGTTTTTAGCCGCTGTTCTTGCTCTGAGGTTTGAGTATGTTTTTCAGCAAACTGCTGAAGCTCAGCATATAACTCATGATAAGTTTTTATTTTTTGCTGAATCAGATCTAACTGAGTGATTTGAGCAAGTTTCTGATCTTTATCTTTACGCTGTTGTTCAAGCTTTAACTCAATCTGTTCAACTGTGCCTACAGAAACAGTGATCTGTTCGAGTTCACTTTTAGCTTCTGATAGCTTCTGGCGAGCAAGGGCAGGGTTGCCGAGCTGCTGTTCAATTGCTTGGTAATTTTGAATAAATTGCCCAAGTTGATTTAAATGGGCTGAAAGGCCTTTATCCAACACAGCATATTGCTGAGTTTGGGTAAGCTGTTGTTGTAGATGAATTTGGTTCTGCTCAAGCTGCGCAATGTGCTGTTGCACAGTGTTTTGCTGCTGGTGCAGTGGACTGAGTTTTTGCTCAAGTACGTTTCTTTTTTCTTTGCACTTTTTATATTCATCGGCAATAAAGGCGCGTTCTTGAATGGACTGTCGAACTTGATTTAAAGCTTGTTGATGCTGCTGCTCAAAATCGAGCGTCTGTTTGAGCTCTTGTTCTGCAAGTTGATATTGTTTTTGTCCCGTTTCAAAAATTTGCACCAACTCATTAAACTTGGTTTGAGCTTGCTGAATTTTCGGCTCAAGTTGTTGTAGGGTTTGTAAATTTTGAGATTGCTGAAAAACTTGTGGGCGTATTTCAGAAAAAACTTCGAGTCGTTTTAATTGCTCACGCTCACCAGCCAATTGTTGATGATGATTTTGTTGAGTTTGAAACTGTTGTTGTTTAGCTTGAACTTCTTGCTCAAGTTTCGCTTTGCGCTCAAACCATTGTTGTTGTTTGTCTAAGACATTTTTTTGTTGTTCTAACTGTTGATGGTTTTGCTCGGCTTGCTGATATTGTTCGGTAAAAGCCGCAATTTCTTCATCAGACAAAATTTCAATGTGGCCTAAGAACTCTTCAAGCTGTTTACGCTGCTTTGCAATATCTGCGGTTTTACGAAAAGCCAATTCACCAATTTTGGCGAAAATACTGGAGTTGGTTAGGTATTCGAGTAACTCACCGCGTTCGCTGTCTCGTGCTTTTAAAAACGCGGTCACTTCTGACTGAGCAAGTAGTACAGCACGAGTAAACTGTTCAAAAGAAAGCTGGGTAATTTGCTTAACTTTTTCATCAACCGCTTTGGCTTTGTCTGCAAGTACCACGCCATCGGTCAGGCATTTTAAATGGCGTTGCACGCTTTGTAATTTACCATTTGGGTTTTCACGCGCACGTTTAATTTCCCAACGTGCCAAATAGCGTTTTTGATCTTGTGCGATAAAGCAAAGCTCAGCAAACCCATGTCCTGTACCACGGCGTAAGACAGTTAAAGGTGAGTTAGTGAGTAACTCTGAACCATCAACATCTTTTAATTTACCATCGCTGTCTTTAAGGCGAGGAACCCGATTAAACAAAGCCAGACACATGGCATCTAAAATGGTCGACTTACCAGCTCCTGTTTTTCCCACAATCGCAATTAAACCCGCATGGGCGAGAGGTGCGCTTTCAAAATCAATAAAGTGTTCATCAGAAAGAGATGCCAGATTTTTTATTCGAATGGATAAAATTTTCATGACATATCCTTAAGGGGTTGCATCATTTTCAAGATTTTTTTGTGCTTCTTGTACCAGACTCAGAAAATCTTTTAAGACCGCGTCATCGGCGCTGTAACCTTGTTTTTCCCAAATATTTTGAAAGAGTTTTTCTGGTGTTGGCGGTTCAAGGGCGATTTGCTGAGTGGTATTTGAATCGGTAGCATCTTTATTCACATATTGACGTGAAATGCGCACTAAACGGTAGCGGTCAGGCGGTAGAGCCGCTTCAAACTGCTGACGTAAATTAGGTTGCGGCGGCGTTAAACTATAATATTCAATATCGACATATTCACGGTGGTCAATATTCTCAATCACGCCCTTTGGCAATGCTTTAAGTTGTTGCAATACTTCGTTTAACTCACCACGAATACGGTGCAATTGTATGCAACGCGGAATTTCTATAGCTTCAAATTGCAAACGGTTGTCTGTCTCTTGAGCTGGGTCAATTTTGACCTCAACCACTTGGTGCTTATAGTTAATTTCACTAAATGAAAGCGGAATCGGTGAACCGCTATAACGAATATGAGGCTGACCTACTTTTTGTGGCTTATGCAAATGCCCTAAAGCGACATAATCGACAGCATCTTCAAATAATGTCGTTGAAAGCGCCTCTTCATTACCAATAATAATTGGGCGTTCAGAGTCAGATGTTTCTCCACCTTGCATGTGTGCATGCGACATCAAAATAAGCGCTTGGTCTGGTGTCTTACGACGTTTGGCTTCGGCAATGAGTTGCTGATGCAAATAGGCAATCGCGTTTTTACTGTTGGTGGTATGTTCATTAAAGCCCGTGATTTCGGCTGAACGTAAAAAAGGTAGGGCAAGGCACCACGCCACAATATCTTGATTTTGATTATAAATAGGTAAAAGTAGTCGATCGAGATCTAGCGTTTTATCTTCATTCCAACGAACCACGCCCACGGTTTTTGCGTTGTATTTTTCTAAGAGTGGTTCGACCTGTTCAATACGATAGCCTGAGTCGTGGTTACCCGCAATCATAAGCGTTTGCATGTGCGGTGCAATGCGATGGGCATCTGCTAAAAATTGGTAGAGTTGTTTTTGTGCTTGAGAACCGGGGTTAATCACATCAAAAATATCGCCAGCAATGAGCAAGGCATGCGGTTGTTTTTCTTGAATTTGAGTGAGCAACCAGCTTAAAAATTGTTGGTGTTCGTAATGGCGTGAATGATTATAAAAAAACTGCCCCAAATGCCAGTCAGAAGTATGTAGAAAATGTACGGACATAGAAACAGACATCAAGCCAAAATAAACACAGATACGTTAGCATAAATTGACAAGAGATTTTATCAAGACATTTTAAAGTGCTCGTTATTTAAGCCTAAGTTGAAACTTAAATTAATTTTTCACTTTAAACTTTGCTTTGTTACTATCAGGTCAAACCATGGACTTTGAGAACAAAATGACCATTCATGAATACGAAGTAAAAATACAGTGGGAAGGGAATACAGGAACTGGCACTTCTTCTTATCGTTCATATAAAAGAGACTTTAGTATTCAACATCCGCAAAAAGCCACGATACAAGGTTCATCAGACCCAGCCTATTTAGGTGATGTGACCAGATGGAACCCAGAGGATTTATTGGTTGCATCAGCTTCAGCTTGTCATAAACTTTGGTATTTACACCTATGTGCAGTTAATCATATTCATGTGCTGAGTTATATCGACAAAGCACTTGGCTTTATGGAGGATGCAGATCCAGTCAAACGTGGTCACTTTACCCAAATTATTTTAAGACCAGAGATTGTTTTGGAAAAAGGTGCTGACCAAGAGCTTGCAGCAAAATTGCATGAAGAAGCGCATCATGAATGCATGATTGCCAATTCGGTGAATTTCCCAATTACATGTGAAGCCACTTTTAGCTTTGCCGAATAACCAATATGAAATAGCCAACGATAACAAGGCGGTGGCTATACATAAAAAAATAAATAGAGTCGTTAAATAAGATCTTTAAGCTGCATTTTCATCGACTTGGAAAATACCAAAAACGTTGTGGTCTAAATCGACAAAGTAACCATGCCAAGCACGGCCCGGAATGGCGAATTTATCCATTGCGACAATGCCACCTTGCGCTAAAATTTTTGCAGCTACTTCATCGAAGTTTTCGACTTGAATCGAGCAGGTAAATGCATTGGTGCCATATTCCATTGGCGGCGTTTGGGCTGGGCGTTTTAATAGTCCACCCATAATTGAAGGTGTCTCTATGCGGTAATATTCAATCGGTAAGTTTTCATCGAGTTTAAATTGCCAGCCGAACACAGTTTGATAAAACTGCGCATCACGGGCAGGATTTGAAGACTGGATTTCAAAATAGGCAATATTGTTCATATTATTTAAAACATATTTTTATGGTGCAAAAAGTATACGCATAGCCTTTATAGCCACGAAAGGACTATTGTGTATGCTGAGCGTAAAATAAATGAAAGTGCCAGAAAATAAAAACCGACGATTCGAGTGATGAGAGAATCGTCGGTCAAAAACTTCATCAAGGGTTTCGGCTGCTAACAAAACCTAATCTGAAGGAAGAAAAGAGTCGTAATGAAAGGTCACCGAAACAATTTTGCGGATGCCGTGCAAAGGAAGTATTCGGTTGCTGCGACCTTATTACCCTATATAACGTCAAGAGATTCGAATTGGTTGACAGAAAAATGAAAAAAAATCGAAAAAAATTTATAATTATTTTTTGAACCCATAAATTAGGCAAAAATATGACCAAATTACGTACTTACTTTCTCTGGTTTTTTGCTTTATGCATTGTACTCACCTTAATTGTAGGTGTGGTTGCAGCACTATTACCAGCGAGTGTAGGCGGTATTTTAACAGCCGTTCCATATTTGGGGGCAATGATTTTTGTCTTATTTAAATTTTTAAAGAAAGAACGCCGTGCACCGACTGTACAAGAAAAAAAGAAATTTACTTTAGGTTTTACCCTGATTTTTTGGGGCTATAACTTATGTGGTGTTTTATTTGGCCTGTTTTTATTTGCTAGAAAAGACCCAGAGATTTTGCAGAACTTTATGCTTTACCTCAAACAACCTCAGTTCTTGAGCATTATGGTGATTATGCTTTTAATGTTAGCTATTCCGCTTTATTTAATTACCTACTGGTTTTATGGCAAACAGGCACAGCGAATGGCAGACAAAATGTTTAATGTGCAATAGATCACTACATAAACAGCTACGATTAAATATAAATGAGTCTTATATAATGAAATAAAACTTGTGTCCTCGGCTTTGGAGGAATTATGAATAAGAATGTATTAATCACGGGTGCCAGTGGTTTTATCGGAACGCATTTAATTAAGTTCCTGCTGCAAAAAAATTATAACGTGATTGCTGTGACGCGGCAGGCTGGAAAGAAATCTGACCATCCTGCCTTACAGTGGGTGCAAAAATTTGAAGATATTTCGACACGTCAAGTTGACTATGTAGTGAATTTGGCAGGCGCAAATATTGGCGAAAAACGCTGGACTGAGTCACGTAAAAAACAACTCATTGAAAGTCGAGTAAATACGACCCGAAAGTTATATGCATGGCTCAAGCAATCTGAAATTTTTCCAGAAGTGATTGTCTCTGGTTCTGCAATTGGTTATTACGGAATAGATGATCAAGAAAAGTGGGCAGAGGTGTGCACCGAACAAAGCTCGCCACAGCCTATTTTTATGTCCGAGCTTTGCCAAGAGTGGGAACACGCAGCTTTAGCAGACGCTCAGCAAAATACTAAAATTATTCGCTTAGGCGTAGTGTTTGGGCAGGGCGGTGGCATTTTGCCTAAAATTTTGCTTCCGATTCGACTCAATTTAGTCGGTCAAATTGGTCACGGTCGTCAGCCTGTAGTATGGGTACATATTGAAGACGTGTTAAGCGCTATCGAGTTTATATTTCAGCATCCTCAATCTGCTCAAATTTACAATGTTGTGGCGCCAGAAAATGTGACCCAAAGGGTATTTGTTGAACAAGCTGCCAAAGTTTTGAATAAGAAACCACTGTTGCCGGCGCCTAGTAAGGTTTTTCGCTGTTTGTTGGGGGAACAATCGCAATTGATTTTGAATGGTCAATACGTTAAACCCGAAGCCCTGCAAGCAGAAGGATTTGAATTTGCTTATCCTCAACTAAAAATGGCTTTAGAGAATGTACTCGCGTCAGGCTAAGATTTTATTTTGCAAACGCTCTGGCGAATATGCTTTGGCATCAACTAATGTCGGTTGACCCAGCATAAGCTGACGGAGCAATTGTGCAGAGCCTGCACCCATACATAACCCATTTCTAAAATGACCAAAGTTTGCCCAGAGGTTATCCATTTCAGGCATTTTGCCAATGTACGGAACGCCATTTGGTGAACTTGGTCTGAGGCCTGCCCAGCGCTGTACAATCGGGAAATCGGCCAGTTCAGGCACCATTTCTAAACATGCTTCTAAAATATTGTGCTGGGTGGTTTCATCGGTCGAAGTGTCAAAACCACGATGTGCCATGCTTGACCCACAAACAATATGACCGTCCATACGTGGAATCAAATACATCACTCGATTCATGCACATGGTCGGTAGCCAGTGAGCAGGGGTTTTAAATAACAGCATTTGACCTTGAACAGGTTCGACTGGAATGTCGAGTTGTAATTGTGAGTTCCAGTAATGACTCCAAGCCCCCGAAGTTATTACAAAATGGTCTGCTGTATGTTTTCGACCATCTTCAGTTTGTAGGGCTTGTATAACGTCGCCATGTTGAATCAGTTTTTTAACAGCAGAGTGCTCAAAAAACTCAACATTTGGATGTTGTTTTAAATAGCTAATCAGGGACTGTAATACTCGTGGATTGCGAATATTAGACAGTTCAGGGAAATAAATGGCTTCTTGAAACTGATCGGAAATATGCGGATTAACTTGTTCTAGCGCATCTCGCTGTAAATATTCACAGCGCTGCATCGGTTCTTGATACTGTTCGGCGTAGGACAAACCAACGTCAAAATCTTCTTCATCAAAAATCAGCATGCCGGTGTCATGAATTTCAAAATCAATCCCTGTAATAGGGTAGAGCTTTTGGTTCCATTCTTGATAAGAGGCTTTACCAAATTGAGCAAGTTGATTCACTGCATGCACATAGCGCCACGGATACATCGGAGAGAGAATACCTCCGCCAGCCCAAGAGGCTGCTTGTCCCGCTTGTTGTTGATCAAAAATGCTGATGGTACAGCCTTGTTCAACCAACTCCAGCGCAGACATTAATCCACTTATGCCCGCGCCAATGATTGCAATATGCATGCAGTGTTATCCTTTCTCTGCGAACTTAGTTCATTTCCTTGAGTTTTTCGGCAGCGGTTTCTGCAAAGTAAGTCCAGATTCCGTCTGCACCAGCGCGGCGGCAGCACATGAGTGATTCTAAAATGACTGAGTCTGATAACCAGCCATTTTGAATTGCGCCAGCTAACATCGCGTATTCGCCACTCACTTGGTAAATGAATGTCGGAACACCAAAGGTATCTTTCACTTCACGTACCACATCCAGATATGGCATGCCCGGTTTTACAATCACCATGTCGGCGCCTTCTTGAATATCAAGCGCGATTTCATGTAACGCTTCGGCACGGTTGGCAAAGTCCATCTGGTAGTTATACTTATTACCACCTTTTAGGTTGGATGCAGAGCCAACAGCATCACGGAACGGACCATAGAAGCTTGACGCATATTTCGCAGAGTAGGCCATGATGTTGGTGTAGATGTGACCATTGGCTTCTAAAGCTTGACGAATCGCGCCAATGCGGCCATCCATCATGTCACTTGGTGCAATCACTTCAGCACCTGCTTCTGCGTGACTTAACGCTTGTTTAATTAAGCACTCTACAGTCTCGTCGTTCAGCACATAGCCCGTTTCATCAATAATGCCGTCTTGACCATGAGTCGTGTAAGGGTCGAGGGCACCATCAGTAATTAGTACCATTTCTGGTAATTCTTTTTTAAGTAAACGGCACGTGGTTTGGACTAAACCATCTTCGTGCCATGCAGCTTCTGCGGTGAGGCTTTTATCTTCTTGCGGGGTAACTGGAAAAAGAGCCAGTTTTGATACGCCCAATTCCAAAAGTCTTTCAGCTTTTTTCAGTAACAAATCTGCCGACAAACGCTGAATGTTTGGCATACTTGGAATATCTTGGGTTTGATTTTGTCCCGGTAATACAAATACTGGATAAATCAAGTGATTGGTAGTGAGCTGTGTTTCGCTGACCATCGCACGCAACTGGTCATTTTTACGGATACGGCGCATGCGAGTGGCTGGAAATGCAGGACGATTGAACGTATAAGTCATAACAATCTCGATGTTCGGTATTACACTAGGATAGGTTGGCGGATATTCCATTACTGTCAACCGACTGCTGTATTGTAGCCCCATAATGCTGGATTTGTACAAAATTATGGGTGTTTATCATGCTTTTAAATTTAGGCAACGTATGAGTGATGAAAAGAAAAATTGGACTGGGAACATCCATTTAGGTGCAAAAACTGACCTAACTGTGGTTCTCAACCAATTATGTAAGGCGTTTAATAGCTCTCCTTTTTTTAAGCATAGTGGAATGATTATGCGTGTAGTGGACGGGCACATTGAAGGCTATATCGAGATGCAACCCAACCTGATTGGCAATCTGGCATTTCAGATTTTGCATGGCGGCGTTGCTGCAACCTTGCTCGATAGTATTGGTGGAATTGTGGCCATGGAACATCTCTATCGCCGTTCAACCCCAGAAACTTTAACTGAAACGATTAAACAAGTGTCGCGTTTGGCAACAGTCGATATGCGTGTAGATTATTTAGCACCGGGGCGTGGTAAGTATTTTATTGCCCGTGCTGAAGTGTTACGTTTAGGTCGTAAGGGCTGCACCATGCGCATGACCATGGTCAATGATGAAGATAAAGCCATTGCTGCGGGTATTGCTTCATATGCCTATTAAGCAATGAATTGAACCATTTAAAAGCGCCGAGTGCGCTTTTTTTAGTGTTTGAAAAGCAGGAATTTTCACAAAAACTTTGAGATAAACATTAATTTAATTAGAACGAACGCATGAGTTATAAATTTTTATTCTCATATTATGAGGTTTTAGCGTTAAAATTACCTCCTTTGACAATGCGATATGTCTTGTTTATAGAAAAATAAAAACTCTATAACAAGGTGTAGTGCGAGATTGATGGCAAAGCCAACTCATCTTTAGGAACATACCATGACTGATGCACAAAGCAATGTAGAAGAAACAGTGCCAACAACATCTGCCTCGGATGACAACAATCAAAACAAGCGCAAAAAATTTCTTGGTTTTTTTGCGCTGATTTTATTGATCGCCGCTATTTTATATGCAATTTGGGCATTATTTTTGAACAACTCCGTGAGTACGGATAATGCTTATGTCGGTGCTGAAACCGCGCAAATTACTTCAATGGTGAGCGGACAGGTCGCTCAGGTTGTCGTAAAAGATACCCAAACGGTACATCGTGGTGACGTGCTGGTTCGTATTGATGACCGTGATGCCAAAATTGCATTAGCGCAAGCTGAGGCGGAACTCGCAAAAGCAAAACGCCAATACAAACAAACCGCAGCAAACAGTAGTTCTTTAAACTCTCAAGTTGTGGTTCGTGCTGACGAAATTAACAGTGCTAAAGCACAGGTTGCTCAAGCGCAAGCTGACTACGACAAAGCTGGGTTAGAACTTAACCGCCGTGCACAACTTGCCGCGTCTGGTGCAGTGTCTAAAGAAGAACTCACTAAGGCACAAAGTGCAGTTGAAACAGCCAAAGCCGGGCTAGAGCTTGCTAAAGCTGGTTTAGCGCAAGCGTCTTCAAGTCGTAAAGCTGCCGAAAGCACCTTAGCTGCAAACGAAGCCTTAATTCAGGGTGTAAGCGAAGTTTCAACACCTGATGTACAAGTTGCACAGGCACATGTTGAACAAGCTCAGCTTGATTTAGAACGTACCGTGATTCGTGCGCCAGTTGATGGTGTGGTCACACGTCGTAATATTCAAGTTGGTCAACGTGTTGCACCGGGCACCAGCATGATGATGATTGTGCCGCTGAATGATTTATATGTAGATGCGAACTTTAAAGAAAGTCAGTTGAAAAAAGTCCGTCCGGGTCAAATCGTTACGCTTACTTCAGATTTATATGGTGACGATGTTGAATATCACGGCAAAGTGATGGGCTTCTCTGGTGGTACAGGCTCTGCCTTTGCCTTAATTCCGGCTCAAAACGCAACAGGTAACTGGATTAAAGTGGTTCAACGCTTACCAGTTCGTATTGCACTTGACCCGAAAGAACTTGCTGAACACCCACTGCGTGTTGGCTTGTCGATGGAAGCAAAAGTCGACTTATCTGCGAAGTAAACGCTTATGAAAACGCAAACACCTTTTGCCGAACTAAGCGGTGGCCGTTTATTACTGGCAGCGTTTGTTATTGCCTTGTCGAACTTTATGGTCGTGCTTGATACGACCATTGCCAACGTATCTGTACCGCATATTACCGGTAACCTTGCTGTTTCAAGTACACAAGGAACATGGGTTGTTACGTCGTATGCAGTTGCAGAAGCGATTTGTGTACCTTTAACCGGTTGGCTTGCAGGGCGCTTTGGAACTGTTCGGGTTTTTATTTTTGGCCTGATTGGTTTTACCATTTTTTCTTTCTTGTGCGGTCTAGCAAACTCGTTAGGCATGTTGGTGTTTTTCCGTATTGGACAAGGTCTATGCGGTGGCCCACTCATGCCACTCAGCCAAACTTTGCTCATGCGTATTTTCCCTCAAGAAAAGCATGCACAGGCGATGGGCCTATGGGCAATGACGACCGTCGTTGGGCCAATTTTAGGACCAATTTTGGGTGGTCTCATTAGTGATAACCTGTCTTGGCACTGGATTTTCTTTATTAACATTCCGGTCGGCATTGTTTGTGTTTTAGCGGCAATCCGTTTGCTTAAACCAGCCGAAACAGAAACGATTTCTTTAAGAATCGATACCGTCGGTTTAGGTCTGTTAATTCTGTGGATTGGTGCGCTACAGCTTATGCTCGATTTAGGGCACGAACGCGACTGGTTTAATAGCACCAGCATTGTGGTGTTAGGCTTGACTGCCGCCATAGGCTTTGTGGTGTTCCTCATATGGGAGCTGACAGATAAGCATCCCGTCGTGGATGTGAAAGTCTTTAGGCATAGGGGCTTTGCAATTTCAGTACTGGCCTTGTCGCTCGGCTTTGGAGCGTTCTTTGGCAGTATTGTACTGATTCCACAGTGGCTGCAAATGAACCTTTCCTACACCGCCACGTGGGCTGGTTATTTAACCGCAACCATGGGCTTTGGTAGTTTGACCATGTCACCGATTGTGGCAAAGCTTTCGACCAAACATGACCCACGAGCACTAGCGAGTTTTGGTTTGATATTGCTGGGTGGCGTGACCTTAATGCGGGCATTCTGGACCACAGATGCCGACTTTATGGCACTGGCTTGGCCGCAAATCTTGCAAGGTTTTGCTGTACCGTTCTTCTTTATTCCACTGTCGAATATTGCACTCGGTTCAGTACTCCAGCAAGAGATTGCATCTGCTGCCGGTCTTATGAACTTCTTAAGAACCATGGCAGGGGCGATTGGTGCGTCAATTGCAGTGACCGTGTGGGACGACCACGCTAAAGTTGCACGTAGTGAAATGGTATCAAACCTAAATACTGCCGAAGTTCAAAATAACCTTGCGCAAAATGGTTTTTCGGCTGACTCGACTTTAGGGATTATTTCAAACCTTGTTGATAAAGAAGCGATTACCATGTCGGCAAACCATGTATTTTTGCTGTTTGCAATGGTGTTTGTTTTTGCGGGGCTGGTCATTTGGCTGTGTC
Source organism: Acinetobacter sp. ACIN00229 (assembly GCF_016106645.1). NCBI lineage: Bacteria > Pseudomonadati > Pseudomonadota > Gammaproteobacteria > Moraxellales > Moraxellaceae > Acinetobacter > Acinetobacter sp. ACIN00229. Next base: position 11,188 of record NZ_JADWOM010000022.1, on the reverse strand, counting down.
CGAAACCCAAAGGAGATGTCAGCGGAATGCCATCTCACTAAACAAAAAAAGCATCTCTTCGGAGGTGCTTTTTTTTAGATCTATTAAAAAATAGAGCGAGTCTATAAATGGCAGATTTTGCCTGTATTTAGCGAAATAAAGCATGCCAGAATCGGGCAAATCAGTTATAAAAGAGTGTGATATCAAGTAAGGAGGCATAAGACAGGGCACAGGATAAAACGCCCTTAAACATTCAATATTATAAAACCTTATTTTTATCAAAGATTAAAAAAACTTAATACCTGAAAACAAAGAAGCTTGCATGGCAATTGCATGGATAGGCAGGCGTATATATTGGAGTTATCACGTGAATAAAAGATATTCATTTTTGTTCAGTAGTTTATTAGCAGTCGGTTTATTACAAGGATGTGGAGATGACTCCTCGTCAGATCAGCCCAAGGATGATTCAAATACAACCCCGCCCAATTTAATTGTTGATAATGACCCCACCAGTTGTAGCAAACTGGCACAAGACGGATCAAACGTGGTGGTCGGTTCAAACCAAAATGGTGACCCAGCAGCGCCTGAGGGGGCATCGGGTTATAGACTCGGTAACACGGTCAAATACGCAGATAAATATATGGTGGTGGCAAATACGCCACTTGCGGTAAAAGCGGGTTGTGATGTTTTAAGAGCAGGCGGTAGCGCAGTCGATGCAGCCGTTGCGGTACAAGCGGTGCTAGGTTTAGTCGAACCTCAATCGAGCACCATTGCTGGTAGTGGTTTTATGATGTATTACGACGCCAAAACCAAAAAAGTCACTGCATACGATGGCCGTGAAACCGCACCAGCCGCAGCCAACGAATATTATTTAATTCGCCAAGATATATATGACCCCAATTCACCAGCGCCTGTACCAAGTGCCCGCCGTAGTGGTCGCTCGATTGGTGTACCGGGTGTAATGCGTTTACTTGAACAAGCTCAACAAGAACATGGCAAGCTTAAGTGGAACCAGCTTTTTGGTGAAGCGATTGGTTTGGCTGATAACGGTTTCCGTATTCCGGGGCGTTTGGCAGATGCAATTGCAAGTAATGCAAACAACTTAGCGCTCGATGCAAATGCAATGGCAACCTATTTCTACACAGATGGTTCACCTCGTAAAGTGGGTGAGACCATGACCAATAAAGCCTATGCAAAAACTCTAGAAGCACTTGCCACACAAGGCGCAAATGCGCTGCACACGGGTCCAATTGCCCAAGCGATTGTGGCAAAAGCAGGACAGACATTAGGGGATGACCCAGCACGAACTCCAATTACGCCAAGTTTAATGACCTTGCAGGATTTGTCTAACTATCAGGTTAAAAAACGCGACCCGATTTGTACGACGTACCGTGACCGTTACTATGTTTGTACCATGCCGCCTCCATCTTCGGGAGGAATTGCAGTTGCACAGACGCTGGGTATTTTAGAAAACTTTGATATGTCGCTTTATCCACCTAAAAACCCTGAAAATGAAGGTGGTGTGCCAGATGTAATGGGCGTGCATTTAGTGTCTGAGGCAGAGCGTTTGGCCTACGCTGACCGCGATAAATATGTGGCAGACACTGACTTTGTTGCCTTACCAGCACAGGGTATTGCAAGCTTTATTGATAAAAATTACTTGAAGCAACGTGCAGGACTGATTAACCCGAATCAAAGTATGGGCGTTGCGCCAGCGGGTAATTTCAACCCAGCTTCGGGTGTCGACACGACTGTTGAACACGGAACAACTCAGTTCACGATTGTAGATGCCTATGGCAATGTGGTTTCAATGACATCGACTGTTGAATCGAGCATGGGTTCATTCCACATGGTAGATGGTTTCTTGCTGTCAAACCAGTTAACTGACTTTAGTGCCAACCCGCTAGACAGCACGGGAGCACTGGTTGCCAACCGTGTAGAAGGAGGCAAACGCCCACGCAGTACCATGGCGCCAACTTTGGTGTTTAAAGGCACCACGCCAGATGAGTTTTATATGGCAACAGGTTCACCAGGTGGTGGTACGATCATTCAATATGTGGTTAAAACTTTGGTGGGTGCGCTGGACTGGAACTTAAATGCACAGCAGGCGACCTCGCTTGTTAACTTTGGTGCGACCAATAGCAAAAACACCAATGTGGATAGCTCGAATGTGCAGCTTTCTTTGCTTGATTTGATTGAAGGCTTAAAAGCAAAAGGGCATGGCGTTGCCAACACTGCGCAAACCAGCGGTATTTCTACGATTATGAAAGTAAATATTAATAATCAGAGTAAATACGCAGGTGGGGTAGACCCACGCCGTGAAGGTATTGTGTTAGGCAATGGTGCTTTATAGACCAAACTTTAAAAAAGCTGTCATTTTGGCAGCTTTTTTATGTGACCCTTGAAAAAAACAAAACGGACTCAATTATGTAAATATGTTCATCAGTAGCAGACTGTTGATAAAATGCACAGTATTTTATTTTAGTTATGCTATGATGTTCAGACATTCATGGGGATGTTATTGGCTTCGACGCTGGTGATGAAACTCATAGATGCATGCCGAGAGCGCATTTTCTCTCGTAAATCAAATTTGCATATTTTAGTCGCAAACGACGAAACTTACGCTCTAGCTGCCTAAGGGCAGTTTGTCCGCTTCCTAGAATACTTGTGGTTTAGGAACCCGACCGTAGCGCACGCACACAAGTCCGTATAGAGTCAAGCCTCGGGGCTTTATACCAAACTTAGAGGATCGCAACTTGTACCCTGTTCGTCGGGTCACTTGGTGTTAAAACAATAGACGATATCTAAGCATGTAGTATTCTCGAGCGTAATGCTGGCGGACGCGGGTTCAACTCCCGCCATCTCCACCAAGATTCGTGAAAAACCCTGAAACGTAAGTTTCGGGGTTTTTTATTATTTAAGTTATGTAGTTAAAGAATTTTATCTTTAATATTAAATGTATCTTTTAGAGATAGGGCTGTACTAGATTTACTACCAAAAATAACTGCACATACATAACAGATTACAAATATAGATCTAGAGTAAAGTCTTATCTTGTTGTAAGAGGCTTGGCTAAACTATCACTTGAAGCTTGGGAACAATGTAAACGAAATCCCTCTGGCGCAGCCAAGATTTTAATTAAATTATGTATTAGATATCCACAAGTAATAAAGATATTAACTTTTAAAACCTATTTAATAACAATGTGTTATATTAATATTGGAGAAAGCTATTAAATACAAATACAAATACAAATTGGGGATATTATAAAATCACTTGCTCCCAGTTTTTTAAAAATTTAAATTATTCAATATATTATAAAAAAATTGGAGAAAATTTTTGTTTACTAATATAGTTAAACATATTGGTATAATTGCCTATTTATATTAATAATTTAGTAGCTATTAATTAACTATGAATAAATCTTGATCCGTACACATCATTTTGAGAGGGCTAGACACAAGAAATTTTTGGATTCATTGAATTAAGTTGGTTTCATATTGAAACTCCAAAGCAAGTTTGAAGAAAATTGGAATAAATATACCGATTGGTAAAAAAATTAACAAAAAAAAACATGAACTTTTTATGAATTTTATCCATAAAAACAGGGAAATCACGTAACAATTTTTTTCTCTTTTTTAGTTTTAAAAGAAAATCTTACTGTGAAAGTTCTTATGAAAATTCAACATTCCTATCTCTAATCCATTGCCCATAAATTCGCAAATTTATAATTAGTGGTTCTAAATATTTTCCATCATTAGTAATAGAATATTCAACTTTTACGGGCTTTTCATCGATGACTTTTCGAGATATAAAACCCTGATCTTCAAGTGATTTTAATTCTAAAACAAGCATACGCTGGGAAATATTTGGGATACTTTTTTTAATTTCATTGAATCGACGTGGCTGTTCTAATAAATAAGACAGAATCATCATTTTCCATCTACCACCAAGTTGAATCATAACTTCTTCTACAGGACAACCTGATCTATTTTCTTTCATTATTCAGTTTTCGTTACTAACTACCAAAAATTATACCTAATAACATTATTTAAATATAGTACCAAAAAAGTGAGTTATTTACTTTTTTTATATATTTTGTATTTTAAAAACAAATATCAGCTAAGACACATTAATATGAGTTCTACAAAGTCGAATAAAATAAATTTTGAAATTGTATATTTTGTAGCCTTAGGTGCATTTTCTTTGGGAATGTCATCTTATATTACTGCTGGGCTAATTCCATTTATTCAAAATGAATTTAATATATCTATAGCTTTAACTGCTCAATTAGTTACTGCTTTTACTCTTGCTTATGGTATAGGTTCACCATTAGTTGTGGCATTGTTGCCAGAAAATAAACAAAAACTTGGTATCATATTAGCATTATTCGTATTTGCAATAGCTAATTTTATAAGCGGTATTGCTCCTGACTTTAAAACATTATTTATTTCGAGAATATTTTCGGGAATAGGTGCGGGAGTTTATCTGGCAATTGGTATCTCAGTTTCTACTGCCGTCGTATCTGTCGAGAATAGAGGGAAAGCTATTTCATTAATTATGAGTGGAATGGCGGCAGGTACAGTCTTAGGTGTACCAATTGGTCTGCTAATATCACAAGCTTATGGTTGGCAGATTTCAATGTTTATCATAGCGATTTTAGGACTGATTTCCCTGATTGGTTTAGTTGTTAAACTTCCTCAAATTAGTTTAGAAAAGCAGAGTCTTATTGATAAATTAAAGATATTAAAAGATAAAAAAGTTTTAGGTATTTTATCTATTTCATTAATTGCTGCTATTTCTAGTTTAGGTTTATATACATATTTAGCTCCTTTTATGGCTTATTCAGATTTTGGTTCTGTTAGTAATATTACTCCGTTTCTTTGGGTTTGGGGGGTAGGTGGAATAGTCGGTAGTTACATTATTGGTCATTTTTCTAATAAAGTAAAAAATACAAAATTAATAGCAATTATTATGCTGATTCTTGCTTTATCTCTGATCGTAATTCCTTTTTTGGCCTATATTAATTCTTGGCTGGTATTAATCCCTATTGCAATATGGGGTGCTGTGGGTTGGGCTTTACAAGTTCCCCAAAATGATCAGTTAATTAATGCAAGAGAAAATAAAGGAGGTGGTAATTTAGCAGTAGCTTTAAATGAGTCTGCATTATATTTAGGTGGTGCAATTGGTTCTGGGTTAGGTGGGTTAATTTATTACTTTAATCTTAGCCCATGGTTATTACCTATCCTTGCTGGATTAGTTGCATTAATTGGGCTTTTCATTCAATTAAATTTCAAAAAATCATAATGGAGTGCAATCATGTATACGTTGTTGGCTGAAAAAAAGGTACAGGAATTAAAGGATAATTCTCAGTATAGGGATTTTACGACTATAGATAGGATATGTAAGCAGTACCCGCTTGCAAAATGTTTGAATACAAATAATGAAGTTATTGTTTGGTGTAGTAATGATTATCTAGGTATGTCTCAACATCAAATTTTAAAAGAAACAATGCATAAAGTAATCGATAGTCACGGTGTGGGCTCTGGCGGATCAAGGAATATTGGCGGTACACATTCTTTTTTTAAAGAATTGGAAAGTAGTATTGCAGATTGGCATGGTAAAAAAGCAGCTCTAGTCTTTCCTACGGGATACAGTTCTAATGATGCAACTTTACAATGCTTGTTGAATATTTATGACAATTGTATAGTTTTTTCTGATGAAAAAAATCATGCATCAATTATTAATGGTATTAAAAGCTCAGGTATTTCTAAGAAAGTATTTCATCATAATGATGTAAATCATTTAGAAGAGCTTTTAAAAGCAGAGCCTATAAGTAGACCAAAAATTATCGCTTTTGAATCTGTTTATTCTATGGATGGTGATATTAGCCCAATTAAAGAAATCGTGGCTTTGGCAGAAAAATATAATGCTTTGACTTATTTAGATGAAGTTCATGCAATTGGCATGTATGGTCCAAATGGCTCGGGTATTGCAGCTAGTTTAGGCATTGCGAATAAAATAGATATTATACAAGGAACTATGGCTAAAGCTGTGGGGGTAATTGGTGGTTATGTCGCTGGTTGTAACTATATTATAGATGCAATTCGCTCATATGCTTCAGGATTCATTTTTACAACTGCTTTACCTCCATCAATAGTTGCTGCTTGTTATGTAAGTATTGAATATTTAAAAAAATCAAATATTGAGAGAGAAATATTAACACAAAAGACAAAAAAAATAAGATGCCTATTTGATGAAGCAGGTATACCTATTCATCCTGATAGTTCAACTCATATTTTACCGGTAATCATCGGTGATTCAACTAAATGCAAACAAGCTGCAAGTTATTTATTAGAAAAACACAATATTTATATCCAACCTATTAATTCTCCAAGTGTTCCCGTGGGCACAGAAAGGTTTAGGATTAATGTTACTCCTAATCATTCTGACGAGCATATTAATCATTTAGTTAGTTCTTTAAAAGATGTCTTTGATTATTTTGGGTTAAAGCGTTATGTCTAATATAATTGTAAAAAAAGATTATTGTATTCGTGAAGCTGAATATAAAGACATTAATCAGTTATGCGGATTAAGAAAAATTTTACTTTCCAATAGTAGTGGGCATTATTCTTCTCAAAATGCGAAAGAGGAAATTGAATGGTTAAATGCTTATAAAAAATGGTTGGAAGAAAATATTGGTAACTCAAGTTTCTTAATTTTAGTTAATGAAGATTTAGACAGACAAAAGGTTATAGGTTGCGCTATTGCTATAATAGATAAGCGTGTACCTATTAATGGTTGTTTAAATGGAAAGTCTGGCTGGATTCAAACAGTCGTAGTTGATCCAAATTATAGAAAAAAAGGAATAATGCGTGAAAATATGTCAGTAATAGAGAGTTGGTTTCTGGAAAATTCAGTCTTTAAAATTTATTTACAAACAACAGTTATGGCGGAGAGTTCATATTTAAATATCGGGTTTAATGATACTGGTGAAAAATATTTTTATAAGAGTTTGAGCCAACTATGAAAGTATTGATTATAGGTATGGGGTATGCAGGAAATAGATATCTTAATTGTTTAAAAAATATTTCAGACAGATACAGTTTAGAAGTTGCATACTGTGATCTTGAAAACAAAGGATTAGATATTCTTTATTTTGAATCAGCATTTATTGCATTGTCTAATTTTAAACCTGATCTTGTTATTATTTCTAATTCGGATGGATTTCATTTTGATGTAATCAAAGAATTAAAAGACTTTAAGGGGTTTGTTATAGCAGAAAAGCCCTTAATTTCACCATCTGATAGTTGTAGCCTCACTAAAGAAAACTTAGCGAATATCTCTGGTTTTTGTATGGATTTGGTTGAAAGATATTCTGAAAATACATTTTTTTTGAAAAACTTTATATTTATTGAAAACCTTAGATTAGTTAAATGTAATTTTGCTTGGGCTAAAAATCGTTTAGGTGATTATAGATCTACAACTGGTGTTATTAGTGAAGTAATTCATCCTTTGGATTTGATTAATTATATTTGCTATCCAAAAGATAAATTGATTTTAAAAAAAATCATTGGATTGCGTTCGGATTTCTCAATTTCTGGTGATAATGTTGCTGATTCTGTTTCTTTAATCGCAGAATTGAATCAAGCAAAGGTGATTGGTTATAGTAGCTTTGTTAATTTAACTAGAAATAGAAATATTGACTTTATTTTTAAGGATAAAGATCAAAATTTAATATATGTCACACTTGTTTATGATAATCCAACTTGGGATTCAGATTATTTGAAAATCTGGAAATATGATAGTGATTTTAATGAAATTATTTTACATGAAAATAAAACTTTTTCTTCGGTTGAAGAGCAATACAAGACTATTTTAAAGCTGTCAAAAATGGTGGTTGATGTTTTAAATTTTATTAAATTTAAACAAATGCCAGAAACTGATTTTTCGGATTTAAATTATGCTCTATATCTTCAAGATTTATTAAATCAAATTGATATTAATATTGGAGAGGATGTTAAGTATAAGTATTTTAAAAATACTAATTTACGATTTTTATTTAGTAGTAATGATTTAGAAAAACTTGGTTAATATTATATAGGTGATTTATGTGTGGTATCGCTGGTTGGCTTTCTTTTAGTCGTGATTTGAATAATGAAGCAAAAACGATTTGTCGTATGGTACAGACTATGATGAATCGTGGTCCTGATGAGGAAGGCATTTGGATTAATGGTCCAATTGCTTTGGGGCATAGACGACTTTCTATTATTGACTTGGCTGGTGGTAAACAGCCTATGGTTGATTTAGTGGATGATAATAATAAAGTTGCCTTGATTTACACTGGTGAAATTTATAATTTTCAAGAATTACGTGCTGAGCTGATATCTCGTGGTCATGTTTTTAATACTAAAAGTGATACAGAGGTTGTCTTAAAATCTTATGTTGAATGGGGAATAGATTTTGTAGATAAACTGAATGGAATGTACGCATTTGCGATTTGGGATGATCGTATTCGTAGTTTATTTCTGGTTCGTGATCGTATGGGGGTTAAACCTTTATATTATTACCCCACAGCAGATGGTGTTTTGTTTGGATCTGAACCGAAAGCAATATTAGCAAATGATTTGGCAAAATCTGTTGTAAAAGCGGATGGTTTGCGTGAAATTTTTGAAATGGTGAAAACTCCAGAGCATGGTATTTTTCATGGAATGCATGAAATTCGTCCAGGTCAATTTTTAAAAATTGATTCATCCGGTATTCAAAAATTTCAATATTGGAAGTTAGAGGCTATTGAACATACTGATGATTTGGAAACAACTATAGGCACTACGCGTGATCTACTAGAAGATATTGTTTCAAAACAGATTGTATCTGATGTTCCATTATGTAGCTTACTTTCAGGAGGCTTAGATTCTTCCATTATTACTTCTTTAGCTTCAAAAAAATTATTAAATGGTGGTCATGAAAATATCCGGTCTTTCTCCTTGGACTTTGTGAATCATGGGTCTGGTTTTGTAAGTGATTCCGTTCGAGGAACTCCTGATGCTCCTTTTGTTAAAGATCTTGTTGATATGATCGGATCATCTCATAAGGAAATTTTAATAGATAGTAAAGATATGGCAGACAGTCATTTAAGAGAAAAGATTATTCGCGCTTTGGACCTCCCTCCTGCATTCTGGGGAGATATGTGGCCATCTCTATATAAACTTTTTGAAGAAGTAAAAAGAAATTCTACAGTTGCTTTATCAGGAGAGTCTGCGGATGAAGTTTTTGGTGGATATCGTTGGTTCCATGACCCTGAAGCGATTAATTCGACGACTTTTCCTTGGCTAACCTCGGTTACAGCAAAATATTTTGATGGAAAAACATTGTTTTCAAATGATCTTTTGAAAAAATTAGATTTGGATGATTTTGTCCAAGATAGTTATTCACAAGCTTTGGCTGAATCCCCAATATTATCAAATGAGAGTCTTGTTGATAAACGAATGCGTCAGATGAGTTATGTAAATTTAACTCGTTTTGTACAGACTTTGTTGGATCGTAAAGACCGAATGAGTATGGCTGTTGGGCTTGAAGTACGTGTGCCATTTTGTGACCATCGTTTAGTACAATATGCTTTTAATATTCCGTGGCAAATGAAGTCTTTTGATGGTCGTGAAAAAAGTATTTTACGCGCTGCTACCAAAGATATTTTACCTGAATCAATCTCGCAGCGTGTGAAAAGCCCTTATCCATCAACACAAGATCCATCGTACGAAAAAGCATTAAGACAGGGTATTGAAGCAATTATAAATGATAGTAACGCCCCAGTTTACGGCTTGCTTGAAAAGCATAATGTAAATCAGCTCTTACAGAAAAATTTAGGTTCTTCTTCACCAATGTACGACCGTATGGGAATGGAATTAGCCATCGGTTTAAATAGTTGGTTAAAACAATACAGAGTGAGTGTAGAAATATAATAACTGCCTACCCTAAAATAAATTGACAGCCTTTTTTAACCGAGTTAAACATTAGCTCGGTTTTTCTAATTTCATACATCTGATTTGATTAATGATTTTAAAATTATTGAAAGATATTCCTCTTTTAATTTTTATTAACAAAGTTACATTTTTTTTTGCTTATTGGCTCATAGAAAATAAGAAATATACCGCTATTGATGATTGGCCATTAGACTGGAAAATTAATGTTTATATTGGTATCACTGTATGTCTAATTTCCTTAATGTCTTACACAAGGTAAAAGATATTGAAAAGCAGTTAGTGATTCCTAATCACTATATTACTGTAGAGCGAACTCAGAAGGCTGACAGATAAGCCTATATCTTAGTCATGATCAGTTCGCTTTGATTCCCCCAAGGCCCCCGTGCCACAACAGAACTTTAATTTTTTGCGCTGATTTAAAGTTATCCACCATTGCGACACAGAGATAAGGGAGCTAAGCCAAACGCTTAGCCCATGTCTTCTTTATCGCACCGCCGCATCACACTAAAAAAAGTAGGGGCAAAGTCCTGTGGGAGAGCAGGACTTTGCAAACTGACATGTTCTAGACGTTGTATGAGCTTATGCGAATACACTTGTTCAAGCCGTTGGTAAATACAGTCGCAACTGGCTTGGGTGTGCCCACCAGACAGGCAAATTTCTTCAAAATCCTGCTGAGTGTGAATGTCGCAACCAGAAACACCGTAATCGCCTATTAAAAGGCTTAAAGCCAAAATAGGTTTATAAAGTTTCATATTATTCTCGTGATAATTTTCACTAAGTTATTAATAAAAAATAAGCCGCTTATATTTAAGGTATTAAAATCATTTTTAAAGGCAATAGTTAACCCGCCTGTAATACAGGAAAATAAAATGATTAAAATTTTAAAATAAAATTATTTATAAATTTAAAATATTTTAGGTGAGAGAAAGCCTAAATTTTAAATAAATAAAATTACGAGAGAGGATAGGGGATTAATATAAAAAAGGTCATGGTCAACTCCTAGAATTTATGGAGCTCTACCACCAAAGATCACCGTCAATTGATTATGGTGGTAGAACGAAAGGGGGTTAGCAGACTGGGATCCAAGGAACCAGCACGCGCGAGCGCGTCCCCCTCCCGTCCTACCGCAAAGAAAAGGGACGCAAGGGTCTAACGACTTATAGTGGAACTATAACCCGCCATGGATCTACGGTCTGCTAAAACCGACTGGCAATGTAGGCCAGCGA